>CALLPS010000044.1 GCA_938015355.1 uncultured Pleurocapsa sp. | reverse complement strand
ACAATATCAGTGACCTCTGATTGAGAAAATTGCAGCATAATTTCGCGCCAGCGGACTGAGCTAGTCATTTGTTGAGCTAGTCGTTTTTTTAATTTTTGTTGATCTGTAGCGGGTGTGGGGTCAACATTAGAAATAACAGGAATTTTTGCATCACTAAAGCTAACTGAATTTAATACTTCTAGAAATTGATCCGCTGCATCTTGCATTAAAGGAGAATGAAAAGCACCAGATACATTTAGAGTCATAGCTCTTTTTGCTTTTACTTTGCCTAAAATATCTTCTACTGCTTCTGGAGTACCAGATATAACTACTTGTGCTTCACTATTGTCATTGGCTAATACCACACCAGTAGTATTTTCCAAAGCTGTAGTTAATTCCGAACGATCAAACTTCATCAAGGCTGCCATTTTTCCCCCAGCCGCTCCATCCATCAACTCAGCTCGTTTTTTGACTAGTCTCAATCCTGATTCAAAATCAAAGACCCCTGCTACATAAAGCGCAACATATTCTCCCAAACTATGACCTGCTAATAACTCAGGGGAACCTAATTTCTCTACCAGAAGGTCTGCCAAAATAGATTCCACAACATATAAACAAGGTTGAGTATAGAGAGTGCGAGCCAGAGTTTCCTCATCTCCTTGACACACATCTAATACAGACCAACCCAGTATTTTTTCTGCCTCGGCAAATTTGGCTTGTGCGATCGCAATATCTTTGAGGTCTATTCCCATTCCTACTTTCTGAGAACCTTGTCCTGGGAAAACCCATGCTGTTTTTGTCATTGGTCGAGATTATGCTGTTATGAGGGTTAAAACTGTCTCTATCATCGAACTCAATCTTAATTGTCTTAAGATTTGCTTAATAAATATTCTATTGGGGATTATCTCACTTTTTCCAAAAATATTAAATATATCTAGTCCATATATCTAGTCCAAAATTAGGTAAGCTGTTCTGGGAATTAAGTTTCCGTTTCACTATTAACTTTGAGTAATTGAGATTCTAGGATGCGATTGAGCCATCCTTTAAGATATTTGCGATTAGCTAACTGTTGTGACTCATCTTGAGTATCAAGGGGGTGAGGAGCTAATCCTTTGACCGCAGCAGTAGTAACACAGAACATTGACTTTTGGAAACTTTCACAAATTTGAATTCTAATGTCTCCTTCCCCACGAACATTTTGACGATAAAGCTGAATTAGATAATCAGGTAAAAAATGACGCATATCTTGCATCAAAAGCGTAGGAGGAATACCCGCGCCACCAATAGGTAGTGGATCGGCGTATAATGCCCCGTAATTAAACATTCCCAGATCATAAGGAATCTCATAAGCTTGAGCATTATAAGACACTGTTCCTCTAAAGGGAGTTCCTCTGAAGAAAATCGCTTCTACATAGGGCACTCCCGTATCCATTAAAAAGGTTATGCCTACGGATTTGGGAATGATATCGTATTCTTTATTTCCCAGCTTAACTTTATAAGTAATGGGACGTGCGGCATCTGCTACTAAGCCATCCAAAATAAATTGAACTACATCGGGAATAGATTTAATCTCACCACGGTCATAACTATCAGATAAATTAATAAAAATATCACTCATTACTCGCCAAAATTGTCCCAAGGCACTATAGTAGGTCATCTGGCGCATTTGCTCTGGCAAAAAGTCAGGAAACGCTTTATGCAAAAGCAGCATTAGAGGATTGTACTTAAAGTAGGCGCGAATTAACTTATCTGTTGCCGCCGAAAACTCAGGAGTATCAACGTAGGCATCCACTCCTCCTCCCCCATGCCAAAACATTGCTTTCATGCAATATTCTGCATATTCATAGTTAATGCGATCGTGCCAGATAAATTGGGCAATTTTTTTGGGGTTTACTTCCCCATTAAAATATTTAAAGAAAGGAAACAGCTTTAAATGTTGCGTGTTGGCAATGTAGCAGAGGTTAACCGAATAGGCATCTAAGACTACCCCGTAGCTTTTCAGGATACCAACAACTTCCACTAGATTTTGAGGAGAATCGTCAAGCAGAGCCGAACCACTTTCCAATCTCGCAATATATTCATCGACTATAAAAGGTTTAGAACGTTTAACTGAAGTGCTAACCATAATTATCTGGCTCTAATTACTCTAAGGATTAATGATTAAATATCGAAGACTAGCTCCCTGTCAACAAAGCGATCGCCTGTACTTCACTCCAATGAATTACCCAATCTGGCTTGATCCCAAAGGCGACAATTAGCATTAACAGTACGAAGGCAGGAGCATGTTCTTTCCATTGAACGGGGGGGATTTTAGGCAATCCCACAGTGAGACGACCAAAAAAGACTTTGTTGATTACTAATAGAAAATAAACTGCCGTTAAACCAGTTCCCACTAAGCAAAGTAAAGTTGGTATGGGAAAAATAGGAAAACTTCCTCTAAATACCAAAAATTCTGAGATAAAGCCTACCATTCCAGGTAATCCTGAACTTGCCATTACTCCCAAAATCATGAATCCACCAGTAACAGGCAACCCTCTTTCTGGATTAAGTAAACCTCTCAGGTAATTGACATCTCGTGAGCCAGTTTTCTGATAAACCATCCCCACTAATAAAAATAGAAATGCCGAGATTAATCCGTGACTGACCATCTGAAACACAGCGGCGGTCATACTTAGACGGGTGGTTGCAGTTGCTGCCAAGAGAATATAAGCCATATGAGCAATTGAAGAGTAAGCGACCACTTTCTTCATATCTGTTTGGGCGATCGCACAGGAGGCTCCATACAGAGCGCTGATACTGGCTAAAATTGCTAACCAAGGAGCTAGATAGACCCAACCTTCAAGGAATAAACCGACCCCAAAACGTAATAAAGCATAAGTACCTAGTTTTAATAAGACTCCTGCCAATAATACCGATATGGGGGTAGAAGCCTCTACGTGGGCATCGGGTAACCAAGTATGGAAAGGGAAAATAGGAATTTTAATAAAGATCCCAATTAACAGGGGTGCCAGTAACAATAATTGACTACCTAAAGGAAGAGTATATTCTCGGAGTGTTTGATAATCAAAAGTACTCTCTCCCGTCAACCAAACTAAACCCAAAAAAGACGCTAAAACCAAAATTCCCGATAGGGCAGTATACAGCAAAAACTTCATTGCCGCATAGCCTCTTCTGGCACCCCCCCAGATGGCAATTAAGAAGTATAGCGGAACTATCTCTAGCTCATAAAATAAGAAAAACAATAGTAAATCTTGAGCTAAAAATGCCCCCGCAGCACCACCACTAAGCAATAGCAGCATTGCAAAATATAATCTAGGTCTTTGAATTGTCGAACTAGTACTAATAATAGCAATTAGAGTCAAAAGACTATTCAGCAGCACTAGAGGAAAAGAAAGACCATCAATTCCCAGATGGTAGTTTAAACCAATCCATTCAATCCAGGGAACGTCTTCGGCAAAATTTAATCCAGAATGTTGGAAATCGAACTGAAAACTGAGAAATATATTGATGGCTATAACGCTAATTGCCGAAACCAGAGCAATATTTCGGGTGTGTTTTCCTTCTAGGGGAAGCAAGCCAATGATCGCTGCACCTAAGAAAGGAATGAGAATTAAGGCACTGAGCATAATTTTGGTTTTTTCTGGGAATTAGATTAAGAAAGGGTGACTAAAAAACTATTTTTTTAGCAGTACAGATCTACTGTGAATTAATCAGAGTTAATTCTGATGCCAAAAGCTAATCAATCTGAAATTTGTTACTTAACATCAGGCATCTTACATAATCGACGACCAATAATTCGTAACTACTGACCACTGACCATTAAGCATCGACCACAACAGTAAACCCACCCCAATCAAAATGGTGGCTAAATAAAATTGTGATTGTCCAGAGACGTTATATTTCAGGGCACTACTGCTAAAAATGGTAGCTAAACTGACTAGATTTACTGCCCCATCAACTACATAACGGTCGATCCAAGAAGTAAATTTAGATAGAGATGAGACTGCTGCAATTACGGTTACTTCATACAACTTTTCGATATAGAAGTCGTAAGCCAATAAATCTTGGAAGAATCGGACTGTAAAATTACTGGATCTTGCCCAAGCCTTGCGGACACTCATGGTTGAGGCAATTGCACATCCTAATGCCCCAGAGACAATCAATAATGGAGTTGCATATTGGTTAATTAATTCTGATTGATCCAAGGGTAAAGGTATATTCGGACTTAACCAGAGTGGCCATTGAATCGGAGCCAACGTGGTAATTAAAGTAACGACCATGAGAGAAACCATCGGTACTGCCATGAGCCAGGGAGACTCAGGGGCACGACGAGTTTTAACCTGAGGTTCCCCCAGAAAGATAACCCGAAATAATCTTGTCAGGTTGATCGCCGAGAAAGTATTGACAAACATCACCAATAGCAACAGCCACCAATCTACATCCCAAGAACCGCTAAACCAACGTTGATAAGTCCAGAACATGCCTAAAGGTGCAACTCCAATCAATCCTGCTGCCCCTACTACAAAAGACATAGCTGTAGCAGGCATCCTTGACCACAAACCACCCATTTCACTGATATTCTGATTATTGGTGACGAGAATAACCGAGCCTGCGCTCATAAATAATAAGGCTTTGGCGATCGCATGACAAAATAATAATAAGAAAGCAATATCAACTTGTCGTAATCCGACAGCGATAAATACCAGTCCCAGATAGGCACTAGTGGAATGAGACAAAGCTCGTTTAATATCTATTTGGGCGATCGCCATTAAAGATGTCCCAATCGCAGTGATTACTCCGACAATGATCAAAGCATCCGCTGAAATTGGAGACAGAGTTGTCACAGGTTCTAATTTAATTAATACGTAAGCTCCAGCAGAAACCACAATCGAGTTACGCATTATTCCTGCTGGATTAGGTCCCTCCATCGCTTCATCTAGCCAAAGATTGAGAGGAAACTGAGCGCAACTACTAATTGGACCTGCAATTAATGCCAAGCCTAAAAGAGCTGCTACAGTAGGATCGAGTTGATGTCCAGTCACCCACGTTTCTAACTCGGAAAAATTGAGTCCTTCTCCATAGCTGGAAAGGGCAACAATTGCCATCAATAGTGCGATATCACCCACTCTCTTCGTGAGAAAAGCATCCCGAGCGGCCGTTACCACGAGGGGCTGGGCATACCAAAAACCCACCAAAAGATAAGTAGACAAAGTCAGTGCCTCTAGCAAACAGTAGCTCAGAAGTAGAGAATCGCTCAAAGCTAACCCTGCTAAGGTTGCTTCAAAAAATCCCATGAGGGCAAAAAACCTTGCTAAAGACCAGTCTTTTTCCATATACCCTAGAGCATATAGCTGCACTAACAAGCTAATTCCTGTAACTAATTCTAAAGCACCAAAACTAACGGGAGATAGCTCAAACGATAGTGTCAAATCTAAATCTGCCACCTGTAACCAGTGATATACAAATTGTTCTGCTGGTCTCGTCCAGATTAGATTGAAGATTATAGAACCGTGAACAAATCCCACGACAGTCATCAAGATATTGATGTAAGCTGCGGGGCGAGGTCCTGTCTGGCGAATAATGCCCAAAGACCAGGGGAGGGTAATAACTGCACCTATCAAGCTATATAGAGGTATTACCCAAAAGTTTTCCAATAGAAAGTCGGTCATCAAAACTGTCTAGTAATTTACAACACCAAGATTTATATTGACAAAATACACAGTTGGCTATTTTTTTTAGTCAAGCCATCTGCTAATTTATTACTTATCTTAAAACCTTATCTTAAAACCTTATTTTAACAGCTATTCTACCCTTAGATATCATTTAAAATAAACCAATGCCATTTTCACTATCTTTACAAACAATACTCTAAGGTAGCTAAACTAAATTCATTTGATAATCTAGGATTTACCAAAATAAGTATTTGCCTATTCCCAATAAACACTGATCCTCTGAGAAACATTAATGAGTAATTTTGTCTACTAAGTTTTTGTCAAAATTAGGCTCATTGTCGAAAACTAAGCATATATTACTAGTCCTTTGAGTTCTTAGCACCATACTGCAATTAAAAAGGAGCAGATAAATCCTGGTATAATTTTAAAGAGATAAAAGCTTACAAAGCTATACTAGAAAACTAATTCAGCAAAACCAAGAAAAATTCTATGCCGCAAGTCATATTAAGCAACTCAGAATAAAAATCGGATCAAACAGATATTATGAATAAATTATAAAAATTATATATGTACCTAATATATGTAGCTTCTTGGTCTGCCAATATTCCTCTATTGATGGCAGGTATTAATTCTCATTAACAATCTAATTAAAAAATATAATCATGTTTTATATTGTCAAAGGAGTCAAGGTTATTTATGCTTGATTATAGGTGAGTAAATTAGCCAATGCTGATTTTTTCTAATTTGGTGGTTTTTTGGGTATAGGTACCTTAAGCTGTTCCTGTATTTTTCACTAAATAAAAAAGTAAAATCATAGCTTTTAATGATCCTAAGAAAGTCTAGTTTGGCAGCTATATTTGGGAATCAAAGAGTTTAGACAGTTAATTTTGAGGTAGATACTGTCTTCGCTATGAGGCGGCGGCACATACTCAGGGTTCATTGTTGCTGTAAAGAGGTAAATCAGTTTGGCTCTTGTTCAGCAGCCTGCACTCAAATTAGCTAGCTCAGGACTTAGACAACGGTAAATTTAGTAAAAAGTAGCTAGCCATATTAGCTAATTGTAAAGGAGTAAAAATTATGTCAATTGCAGTCGGAATGATTGAGACTTTGGGATTTCCTGCGGTAGTAGAAGCAGCAGATGCTATGGTCAAGGCAGCTCGTGTAACTCTAGTGGGATACGAGAAAATTGGAACAGGTCGTGTAACTGTGATCGTCCGTGGTGATGTATCAGAAGTTCAAGCTTCCGTGGCAGCAGGAACGGAAAATGTAACTAGAGTCAACGGTGGTCAGGTACTTTCTACTCATATCATTGCTCGTCCTCATGAAAACCTAGAGTATGTTTTACCAATTCGCTATACCGAAGAAGTAGAGCAGTTCCGCACCTATTAATAAATTATTAAGTAGGAATGCTGAAATAGCTTTGTATCAGAATTAATAACAAGTTAAACAAGTAGGTGGCTAAGAGACCCTTAGTCTTACAGAACACGCTCAAAAAATTCAGGAATAAAATTATGTCAATTGCAGTCGGAATGATTGAAACCTTGGGCTTTCCTGCGGTAGTAGAAGCGGCAGATGCCATGGTCAAGGCAGCTCGTGTAACCTTAGTGGGATACGAGAAAATTGGAACAGGTCGTGTAACTGTGATCGTTCGTGGTGATGTGTCAGAAGTTCAAGCTTCTGTGGCAGCAGGAACGGAAAATGTAGCTAGAGTTAACGGTGGTCAAGTACTTTCCACTCATATCATTGCTCGTCCTCACGAAAATCTAGAGTATGTTTTACCAATCCGCTATACCGAAGCTGTCGAGCAATTTCGTGAAAGCGTTAACCCTCGTCCTTTAAGAAGACCATAAGTTAATCAAGGCAGTATGGCATGCAAATAGCCCAAGTTCGCGGCACAGTGGTTAGTACTCATAAAGCTCCTAGCATGAGAGGGATTAAGTTACTTTTAGTTCAATATATTGATGAAGAGGGGCAACTTTTACCAAAATATGAAGTTGCAGGAGATCTAATTGGTGCTGGTGTCAGCGAGTGGGTCTTGGTTAGCCGAGGTAGCGCAGCTCGTATTGAAGCTGGTCAAGAACTCAAGCCACTTGATGCCACTATTGTGGGCATTATTGATACGGTCAACGTTGACCGTAATGCGCTCTACAGCAAAAAAGAGACAGAGCGTTTGCTCTAGAGCTTAATTACCACTGGAAGCAGTGGAATATAAGTTGAATTGGCATAACGACGATTGTGATTCTGCCTGGTTACGGCGAGATTTACGTTCACCTCATCAAGTTAGTTTAGGAGGAATTGAAACAATGGCAGTCCGCACCAAGGCGGCTCCCCCGACCCCATGGTCAAATGATTTAGCGACACCAAAGATTGATGAGAGTGCTTATGTGCATTCTTTTTCTCGATTGATTGGTGACGTCAGGGTAGGGGCAAATGTTTTTGTTGCTCCAGGCAGTTCTATTAGAGCGGATGAAGGAACACCCTTTTACATTGGAGACAGCACCAACATCCAAGATGGTGTTGTAATTCATGGTTTAGAAAAGGGGCGGGTTGTTGGTGACAATGGCAAGGATTATTCTGTCTGGATTGGTCAGAATACCTGCATTACTCACATGGCATTAATTCATGGACCAGCCTACATTGGAGACGAATGTTTTATTGGCTTTCGCTCTACAGTGTTCAACGCCAAAGTAGGAAACGGTTGCATTGTCATGATGCATGCCTTAATTCAGGATGTGGAAATTCCTCCTGGTAAATATGTTCCATCAGGAGCCGTGATTGTCAATCAACAGCAAGCAAATCGCCTGTCAGATGTCATAGATAGCGATCGCTCTTTTGCTAACCATGTTGTCCAGGTAAACGAAGCTCTTTTGGCTGGTTATCGTTGTGCAGATGACGAAGCCTGTGTCAATCCCAAGGGGCATAACGTCCACAAGCAAGATAAGACAGATGCAAGTCTGTCGAATGATATCAATAATGAGAGTGATTATATAAATTCAGTAGGGAATATGAGTTTAAGTTCAGATATTAAAACCCAAGTGCGATCGCTATTGGCGCAAGGCTGCATCATCAGCACTGAACACGCTAACCAACGTCGTTTTAAAACTAAGTCTTGGCTTACTGGGGAACGAATAGAAAGCCGTAATGAAGCTCATGTAACGGCAGAGCTAGAGTCTGTCCTTCGTGAATACCAAGGAGAGTATGTCAGATTAATTGGGGTAGACCCCAGAGCCAAAAGAAGAGTTATAGAAATGATTGTCCAACGTCCTGAAGATACTCCAGGAGAAGGAACAGTAAGAAACGTTGCCAATCACAATCGCGGTCGAGATCGCGGTGGTCGAAATCGTTCTAGTTCTAGTAGCCGTGGCAGTGGTAGCTTGGATGGTGATATTGCAGCACAAATCAATAGCTTAGTTTCTCAAGGCTGTGGCATCGGCATTGAACGAGCTAGTAAACGTCGTTTTAAAACTAAATCTTGGCTGACCGTGGGGCAGGTTGACGGCAGTAGCAGCAAAGTATTTGGTGCTATTGAACAAGCGATGGCAGAAAACCCCAATGAATACGTTCGTGTGGTGGGTGTCGACAACAATGCCAAACGTAGAATGGCTGAGATTATCGTCCAACGTCCTGGAGAAAACCCAGTACAAGCTACGAGAAATTGGAATTCTGGCAGCAGTAGCAGTAGCTATAGTTCTAGCTACAGCAATGGCAATGGTGGCGGCTCATTAGGAGCAAAAGTCATCCAAGAAATTCGTTCTCTACTTGCTGCTGGGTTTAAAATCGGTTCAGAACACACTACTAAACGCCGTTTTAAAACCAAATCTTGGGAAACTTGTTCTCCTATTAACAGCAGTCGCGAATCAGAAGTAATTGCTGCTTTAGAAGATTGTTTGGCAGAACATAGCGGTGAGTATGTCCGTATGCTGGGCATTGATACCGAAGCAAAACGCCGAGTGGCTGAAACTATTATCCAACGACCAGAGGACAGTTCTAAAGCTCGAAGCAACGGAAATGGCAACAGTAATGGTAATAGAAATGTCAAGGATCGAGGCTACTTTGTAGCTGACTACACTAACGACGACAGAAAAAATAGTCGTTCTGCTCACTACAATGATTTTAGCCAAAAACAACTTAGCGATGATGCTATTCAAGAGGTACGCTCTTTACTAGCTGCTGGCTATAAAATTGGTACAGAACACGCCGATAAAAGACGTTTTAGAACAAAATCTTGGAAGAGCTGCGCCACTATCGACAGTCGCCATGAGTTAGACGTAGTTGCCTCCTTAAAAGTATGTTTAGCAGAACATAGTGGCGAGTACGTTCGCTTATTGGGAATTGACCCTAAGAGCAGAAGAAGAGTAGCTGAAACAATTATTCAACGACCATAAACTAATACTTTAGAGGTTGCGTTCTTACTCAAATAAAGGACAATGGAGCGGTTGTTTTTCTTGTAGATAGTTACTGGTAATAGCCCCCACAACTGTTCCAAAGTCCACCAATAAGTTTACTTTTTTCAATGATCTATCTACCGCCTCCGCAACCTATTTTAAATAAAGATATCCGCATAAGTGGAGATGTAGAAGTTCATCCTACGGCATCTTTAGCTCAAGGAGTAATTCTACAAGCAGCATCAGAAAGCCGAATAGTCATTGGTGCTGATGTCTGTATTGGAATGGGAGTAATTATTAATGCTTGTCAAGGATCTGTTGAAATTGGAGATGGGGCTATTTTGGGGGCGGGAGTATTAATCATTGGTGAAAGTAAAATTGGCAATAATTCTTGTATTGGTACTTCAACCACTATCTTTCGTCATAACATAGCGCCAATGGCGGTAATAGAGCCAGGCTCTATTCTTGGTGATGTCTCCCGCCCAGCAGCATCAACCCCAGAACAAAGCGAGTCAGAACAAAGCGAGTCAGAACAAAGCGAGTCAGAACAAAGCGAGTCAGAACAAAGCGAGTCAGAACAAAGCGAGTCAGAACAAAGTAAAAATATTGACCATCAGCCGCCCCCCCCAGCAGACAAAAAAAATCAGAATAGCAAAGGTTTTGCTCGCAATAATGCCCCAGCTAAAAAGCCAGAGCCATCCACTGTTAAAAATATCAATCCACCTCAGAATTCAACTACAATTCCTCAGGTTGAAACAGCCGCTGAATATCCTGTTGCTAAGTCTAAAGTCCCTGTAGTAGGACAAGTTTATATTAACGAACTACTAATAACCTTATTTCCCCACCAAAAAGGTTCAGACTCTAGTTCCTCAAAGTAGACTTTTTCAAAAGACAGCTTCTGGAACTTATTGTAGGTAGTATAATCCAAACAAATATAAATGCTATTTGATATTATTTTTCTGGTGTGACTCTTCGTTACTACCAGCTTTTTTGTGTCTCGATTTTTGTTAAATTGCATCTAAATTATGCTAGATAATCGTCTTTTCATTTGATAAGAATATAAATGTAGCAAACCTTGCCCCTAAGTGTCTTAAGCAAATATACTCAGTCAAATTAATTGAGTATATTGGTAAAAAAAATCTTTAAACTAAACTAAATAAAGAAAATATTAATAATTCTTAACAGAACTAATAAATAAGAAGTAATACCCATTAGTTTAATTAATCTAATTCAAAAAATAATCAAATCAGAAATGGGATAAAAATACAAATAAAGTATTAGCATTCATGTTATGGTGTTAACATAAGAAATTGCGAAGAGAATAGCTTAAGCGTGCTATTTAAAGCAACGGTTTTTTAAGGACTACGAAATATCTTTCTACTGATTTTTAAACGGTATACTAGAGTCACAAATCAGCTTGTCGATAAAGTATAGGATGAGTTTCATCAGGGGGCAATGCAGCCTGATGAGATTGGTTTCTGTAGGATAAGAAGACCGAAGGTCTAATAGACAATGTGACTCTATGAAAGTAAAAATTAAACGTTTTATTTATGGAGGAATGACCGAACATGGCAACTAAGACTTCTGGTGGGTTTAAGGCTGGTGTACAAGATTATCGCCTAACTTATTACACTCCAGACTACACGCCCAAGGATACAGACCTACTGGCTTGCTTTCGTATGACTCCTCAGCCTGGTGTTCCTGCTGAAGAGTGTGCTGCTGCGGTAGCTGCTGAATCATCCACTGGTACTTGGACAACAGTATGGACTGATGGTTTGACCGATCTTGACCGTTACAAAGGTCGTTGTTATGAAGTAGAGCCTGTTCCTGGAGAAGACAATCAGTATTTCTGTTTTGTTGCCTATCCTATGGACTTGTTTGAAGAAGGTTCTGTAACTAACATTCTGACTTCTTTGGTTGGTAACGTATTTGGATTTAAAGCGCTACGTGCATTGCGTCTAGAGGATCTTCGTATTCCTGTCGCTCTAATGAAAACTTTCCAAGGACCTCCTCACGGTATCACTGTGGAAAGAGATTTGTTAAACAAGTATGGTCGTCCTTTATTGGGTTGTACAATTAAGCCCAAATTAGGTTTGTCTGCTAAAAATTACGGTCGTGCAGTTTATGAATGTCTTCGTGGTGGATTGGACTTCACCAAAGATGATGAAAACATCAACTCTCAGCCTTTCATGCGTTGGCGCGATCGCTTTTTATTCGTTCAAGAAGCAATTGAAAAAGCTCAAGCAGAAACTAATGAAGTTAAAGGTCACTACCTTAACGTAACGGCTGCAACTTGCGAAGAAATGATGGAACGTGCTGAGTTCGCCAAAGAAATTGGTACTCCTATTGTGATGCACGATTTCATTACTGGTGGTTTTACTGCTAACACTACTCTGGCAAAATGGTGTCGCAAAAATGGTTTGCTACTACACATTCACCGTGCAATGCATGCTGTAATTGACCGTCAACGAAATCATGGTATTCACTTCCGCGTATTAGCTAAATGTTTACGGATGTCTGGTGGTGATCACCTCCACTCTGGTACTGTTGTGGGTAAATTAGAGGGAGAAAGAGATATCACTCTAGGTTTCGTAGACCAAATGCGTGAAGACTATGTTGAAGAAGATCGCTCTCGTGGTAACTTCTTCACTCAAGATTGGGCTTCAATGCCTGGGGTAATGCCTGTCGCTTCTGGTGGTATCCACGTATGGCACATGCCTGCACTGGTAGAAATCTTTGGTGATGATTCTTGTTTACAGTTTGGTGGTGGTACTCTAGGACACCCTTGGGGTAATGCGCCTGGTGCAACTGCTAACCGCGTAGCTTTAGAAGCTTGTGTTCAAGCTCGTAACGAAGGACGTAACTTGGCTCGAGAAGGTAACGATGTTATCCGCGAAGCTTGTCGTTGGAGTCCTGAGTTGGCAGCAGCTTGTGAACTTTGGAAAGAAATCAAGTTCGAGTTTGACGCAGTAGATACTCTCTAGATTTAGAGAATAGTTATTTGTGAACAGCAATTAGTTACATCTGGGATTAACAATGAGGAACCAAACAAGCCAAATTTAAAATCCCAGAATAGCTATCTGAACTAAATGCAACCAAAAGATATTGCTAAAGATACGGCACAAGTTGTCCAAAACTATTTGACTTTTAAAGCAGTGCAGCTAGTTATTACTCAACTAGCTGAAACTAATCCTCAAGAATCTATCTGGTTAAGGCAATACTCTTCAGGGGGCAAGCTGAGAGATGCAGAAGCCTATATAGAGGAGATCATGTCTGAGCCAAGGGGGAAAGAGCTTGCTTTGCGGATAATGATCGTTCGCGACAACATTGCAACGCAAACTCTTGAATTTTTGCCTGAAATGGTAGCTGCTGGAATTAAGTCAGATAATTTAGTTCATCGCCGTCATCTTTTGGAACGTCTTACCCGCACCTCTGATGAAGCTCCTAATTTAGATGCTTCTGAGAGACTGGGAGAAACTGAAGATTCTGATTAGAACATATATACAGAAAAAACATGAAAACATTACCTAAAGAGCGTCGTTACGAAACCCTTTCATATTTACCCCCTTTAACGGATCAGCAAATTGCTAAACAAATCGATTTCATGATCGATCAAGGTTATATTCCTGGTGTAGAGTTTGAGAAAGATCCTACTCCTGAACTACACCACTGGACCCTATGGAAACTACCTTTATTTGATGCTCGTAGTTCCCAAGATGTGTTGAATGAAGTTCGTGAATGTCGTTCTGAATACTCTGATTGCTACATTCGTGTTGTTGGTTTTGACAACATTAAGCAATGTCAAACTGTAAGTTTCATTGTTTATAAACCCAATCAAACTCGTTATTAAAGCGCAAACAGGTTAATTATATTGAACTTAGCCTTGCTTAGAATCTGTTAAACAACCATATACAGATACATTTCAATAGTTTTGAGGATGATGCCAGTAGTAAATACTAACGTCGTCCTTTTTTATTGTTTAGATGTGTCATAGTAAAGTTCAACTTAATCTATAAAGAGATCGCCTTATCGCAACAAAAAGTTAATTAACTACAATGTTTAATTTCTAATTTCCATTTTCTAATTAAAAAACTATTTTGCTTAACGACTAGAAGCTGAACTATGCTTGCGAAAAGAATATTACCCTGTCTTGATGTCAATGCAGGGAGAGTGGTTAAAGGAATCAATTTTGTTGATTTAAAAGATGCTGGAGATCCTGTAGAATTAGCAAAAGTTTACAATGATGCGGGAGCAGATGAACTAGTATTTCTTGATATTACTGCCACTCATGAAGACCGAGGAACAATTGTGGACGTGGTATATCGCACGGCTGAGCAAGTTTTTATTCCGCTAACTGTCGGTGGTGGTATTCAATCCTTAGAAAATATTAAAATTTTGTTACGAGCTGGAGCAGATAAAGTGAGCATCAATTCTGCTGCGGTTAGAGATCCTGACTTAATAAATCGCGCTAGCGATCGCTTTGGCAAACAATGTATTGTGGTAGCGATTGATGCTCGTCGGCGAAATGATAGAAACAATCCTGGGTGGGATGTCTATGTTCGTGGAGGCAGAAAAAACACAGGGATAGATGCCCTCTTCTGGGCGAAAGAAATGACCAAGCGAGGTGCTGGAGAATTACTAGTAACTAGTATGGATGCCGATGGAACTCAAGCAGGCTATGATCTAGAACTAACACGTAAGATTGCGGAACAAGTGGGAATTCCTGTAATTGCTTCTGGAGGAGCAGGTAACTGCCAACACATATATGAAGCCTTTGACCAAGGTAAAGCAGAAGCAGCACTTCTCGCTTCATTACTACACTTTGGACAGCTTAGCGTGCAGGAAATTAAAACTTATCTTCAAGAACGAAAAGTTCCAGTAAGAGTGAGCCATTGAAATAGTCTTTAGTAAAGCTTAAATTATAAATGTATCGTTAAAACTTAAAAATTGTGTATTAAAATAGAGTTGTTTTTACATTTCGTAAAGTATGCTGATTCCAATTCTCATATTTGATGTTGCCCTAGTGGCATGGTCATTGCACTTAATGCAATCGGCTTTGGAACGGCAGGAATTTTCTTTGATGCTTGCTGGGACATTAGTGGCAGCGGCGGCGACGGCTATGTTGGTAGTCTACTTTATCATCGGTAATTGTTTAAGCCGCCTTATTTAAGCTTACTGTGTTGAATTGATTGTGGTAATATTATTCAAGTATCGGGGCATTAGCTCAGTTGGTAGAGTGCTTGCATGGCATGCAAGATGTCAGCGGTTCGAATCCGCTATGCTCCATTGATTTCATGTAATTAAATTAAAGTGTTCTTGTGCTTTAAAGCATTACTTTTAGGAACATCTTGGTTTTCTACATTATCGGAAGTAGAGAAAATTGACCTCAAATTTTTTTTCTGGCTGTTGTCATCCCATGCCCAACCAAAATGAAGGCTCGGCATGGTGCGAAATTCTTCAGGAGATTCAGGACGCTATTTCTTTTATAGGAGATGTTGCTACTATGGTTTTTTCCTCTATTAGTTGATCTGCAATCACCTGTAGCTTTTTCCGTATAAAGCGAGGAACCTTATTCCAACTGCTAATACGGGAATAATCCATTGGCCAAAGCATAAGATTGCTTCCTTGAGGATATAACTCTTCATATTCGGCGCAGTTATCATATTCATCACGGGTTTCTTTTTGCGGTAAATAACTTTCTGCGGCTGTTCCTTCAGCGATCAATAAACAATGTTTTTCTAACTCCACGTGATGATATATAAAAGCTTCGGTGGGCTCAGTTTTAACAATAGAAATATTATTGACTAAAGCTCCCGCATTGATCAAAAGCCCCTCTACCAATAGGGCATGGTCAGGAGAGAGATAGAGATCGCGCTGGGGTAGATTGTGGCCCAAGGCACCGGCTTTGACGCAGATGGGATAACTGCGAAGGGGACGCTTGAGGAGAGTTGGGTTAACGATCTGTTTGCCAATCCACTTGATGGACTGGAATCCGTCAGAGGTTTGCACAAGATCACCAATGACCAAGTCTTCGACATTAACATCACCGCGATCGGTGAGAATGCGGGTGCCAGGGAGGAAGCATTCGGTGGTAATATCGAATGTCACGGTCTCTCCTACAGCAATACTGTTTGTGTCAAAGCTGATGGTAGCGGAGTCATCGGTAAAGCTACTGGTAATTCCTGGGGTCCCAGGAACACTCAACGCAGTAATAAAACCGGTCGGATCATTGACCCAATCTAAATCAGACAGTACTAAAGAATGAGGACCGTTTGGATTAAAACTCGGCAGCGTAGTGACGCTAAATGAATCATCGTCAACATCCACAGAAAATACAGGCGTACCTATAACATCAAGAGAAGGAAACTCTATTCCATTACTAACCGTAGCTGTCTCCTGTTGTCCAGATAAAAACCCAAAAAAGAAGACTTGAGCGTTAATCGTATCACCATTCAAACTCATGTTCTATTTATCCTTACCTTCGATAATGTTCAACAATGTGTGATTATAACTGTAGTTTAGACTAACGAACAGGCTGGGGAAGAAAACAGCAGGGCAGGGAAAACGCATCTTAATATGAGCGATTATGATAAATTAATTTGGGAGTAAAAGAAAAACAAAATAAGGTTGGTTTTAGGTCAAGTAAAAGTAAATGACAAATCCGATGAAATCACCACCATTCCCGAATTAATCAAAGTATTAGAAATTATATTAGTGGGATAGATTCATGTAATCTTGGATATAATGTTCGCGATAGATCGCTCTTGTTCTAGCAAACAAGATGAAACAATTTTCATGCAAAAAGATAAGCTGAATTGCCTTTATGAATCAACTGCATGATGCTTTTACCTTATTTTTAAGTTTATTAG
>CALLPS010000043.1 GCA_938015355.1 uncultured Pleurocapsa sp. | reverse complement strand
ATTATAAAACTAAACTATTTTTAAACTACAGTACTATCGTAAATTTTAGAATTCATCATGGCATCAGCTAAAAGTTGTATCTCAAGTAGCCAAAATACAAAGAAAATCTAAAATAAAAGTTATTTTAAGAGACTATTTTGTGCTTTTTGCCAAGTAAACTTAAATGTACTTCCCATATCAATGCTAGATTCAATTTTAATTTCTCCCCCTTGATTTTCTACGGCTTTTTTAACAATTGCCAAGCCGATGCCCGTATTTTCTTTATTATCTCGTGCCTCTAAAGTTTGAAAAATAGTAAAAATGCGATCGTGATATTTAGGATCGATACCTTTGCCATTATCAGCTACCGAAAATTCGTAATAATTATCTAACTCTTGGACGGAAATATTAATTTTAGGATTGCTACAGTCACTATGTTTAATAGCATTACTAATTAGATTGTGAAATACTTGCTGTAAAGGTATGACTTCCGTCACAAAACGAGGCAGATGCTCCTGAATCTGAATTTGACAAGAATCGGGAACATCCAGCAGATCGATGATCTCTGTTAGCATGTTCGCCACATCAACCAACTGAGGTTCAGAACTTAATCTACCGACACGAGAATAATCTAATAAGCCATTGATCAGGTTTTCGAGGCGATGAACCCGACTTCGCAGCAAATTCATGTTATGTCTCGTATCATCATCCAGGTTATCTTCGAGATCTTCTTCAATCCATTCCGATAAATTAGCGATCGCTCGTAACGGTGCCTTAAGATCATGAGAAGTTACATAGGCAAACTGATCTAGCTCCTGATTGCGCCTTTCTAAAGTGGCTGTAGTGGCTAATAATAGGGCATTAACCTGTTCTAATTGATTGGTACGTTCCTTGACTCGATCTTCTAATTCTTCATTTAATTTAGCTAATGCTTGTTCTGTTTCCTTGCGTTCGGTAATATCTTGTATTGCGATTACCGCGCCGAGTTTATTTCCTTGGGCATCGATAATCGGGCTGCCGTTAGCCAATAAGGTGCGGGGTTTTCTGTTGGGGGGTATGCTCATCAATTCGGCATCGACAAATGATTCTCCCGCAAAAGCCCGAAATAAGGGAATATCTTCTTGCTTGAGGTAGTCTTTGCCCTCGGCATCATAGAGACTGTAGTGTTCTGCCCACTCTTCGGGGGGTAAAGGTTCTTGGGGTGCCGCAAAAAACTCCAAGCTAGCCTGATTAAATAAAGCCAGAATTCCATTTTCATCGCAAGCAACAATTCCATCAGATAGATTATTGAGCATTGTTCTCATAAATACTCTTTCTTGTTCCAATTCGGTTTGTGCTCGTTTGCGATCGCTTATATTTAAGCTGGTACCAATGATACGATGTATTTTTCCTGTCTCATCCTGAATCGGATTTAAAGTAGTAAACCACCAGGTATCTTCTCCCTGGAAGGGCAAACATTCCTCATAATAAATAGTTGTTTTTGAGGTTAAACATTTTGCATAATGTTGTTTTACTCGGGATGCAACCTCCAAAGGAAATATTTGATCGGGAGTTTTATTCTCTACTTCTTTGACTCCCGTTAACCGAACGGCAGCAGGATTGAATCCTTGATAACGAAATATGCCATCAGCTTCAACGTCCACCACAAAAATAGCTTCTTGTACGTTATCGTAAATACTGCGTAGAAATCCCTCTTGTTGGCTAATAATCACTTGTTGTTGTTCTAACTGGAAGATATTTTCTGGTAACTGTTGATTGATATCATTCATTTGAATTTAGGCAAAGCAGAGTTTAAATTATCGTTTTTCATCAACAATTTTATAGATATATATCTCAAGAATGATGAAATTTAAAATCGAATGTTGGAAAGTCTTAATATAAATAAATAGTTAAACTTTATAATCTTATTGGTAAATAATGAGTGATATTAGCGTTGTTTTAATCGAAGATCACAATTTAAGTCGTATTGGCTTATGTGCTGCTCTCAAACAGTATGAAGATATCAAAGTCATTGATAATGCTGCCAATGGGAAAGATGGCTTAGAGAAAATTAAAAATCATCAACCAGATGTGGCATTAGTGGATATTGGTTTACCCGATATTGACGGTATTGAAGTTACCCAAAAACTTAAGCAATATCAAGTAAGTAACCCCGATGTTAAGACAAAGATTCTGATGCTTACCATGCATGATAGCGAAGATTCTGTCATGGCGGCATTTGCTGCTGGGGCTGATTCCTATAGCCTCAAAGATGTCAGTATGGATAATCTCGTCCAAGCAATACGCAACACCAACGAAGGAAATGCTTGGATCGATCCAGCGATCGCTCGGATCGTCTTAAAACAAGCTCAATCTACTAAAGTTACTGCTAATTCAGTAGGAACATCTTCCTCCCCAGTTTCAGAAGATATCGATACTCAGGCAATTACGGCGGTAGCGGATGAATATCAGCAGTTAATTGAAACTTATCCCCTGACAGATCGAGAATTAGAAGTTTTAGAATTAATTGTGGCAGGATGCAGTAATGCCGAGATATCCGCCAAGCTCTATATTACCGTGGGAACAGTCAAAACCCATGTCTGTCATATCCTCAATAAACTATGTGCTGATGATCGTACTCAAGCTGCTGTACGGGCTTTACGAGCAGGATTAGTAAAGTAGTGTTAGGAAAAATTGTAGAATGGGATCAACTATTAATTAGTTTTCCTAACGTACAACTTAAGGTTTACTTTCTTCATTAGAACAAAGACAAAAACAACTACTAACTTGGTTAGGACTAAGAGCCAGTCTTTTATGGGTGCTTTTCTGCCGCTTTCATAGAGTGCTTCTATTATTATAGAATCTTTTTTCCTCAAGATAAATGGCCTCTAACTCAAACCAGAATTATAATCAGCAGTCGGGGAAATATAAACCATTAATTTTGATCGTAGATAACGACCAAGACAACTTACTATTAGCTAGCTGCGTAATTGAATCCATGGGGATGAACTACATAGTTACGGATGATAGTACAGGATGTTTGTATTTAGTCAAAAAAGCCCTCCCAGATCTGATTTTACTGGATATTGTGATGCCAAAAATGAGCGGACTGGACATTATTACTATTCTCAAGCAAGACGAAAAACTATCTTCTATAATTACCGTTGCAGTTACAGGATTAACCAGAACTGATGATAAAAACAAGCTCATCCTAGCAGGATTTGATGATTATCTCAGCAAGCCCTATTTAATTGAAGACTTGGAAGCCATGTTATATAGACTGCTTCAGAATGAGAAGTGAACTATCTAAGTCTAGTTTAAAACCTCTAGTACCGCTGCGCGGAAGTCAAGAATTAAGAGTCAAGAGTCAAGAGTACCCCCATTCGAGGGTCAAAACTTCTTCTAATTGGGCTTATAGCTTATAGCTAGGAGCGAAGCTCCTTTATTGTTTGTTTAAAGACCAATCATAATCTAGATATTTTACTTTATAATCTTTCTGCTCTAGAAACTTTTGTGATTCTAAATCCAAAACAGGACTAAAATAATTTAAGACAGCTCGTTGTTTATCGTTCCCATTAAATTTATCTTTGTTACCATAGGTTTGCTCGAAATCTTGACCATACCATTTAAAAATAGAAGATAGATAAACTCTCTTATCTTCTTGATCTAAACTAAAACCATGAGGACTAGTAGCAAACTTAATTGTCTGGTCATTTAACTGAGCATCTAAATCTTGAGCCAAATAAGGCTCATTACGCAGAGGAGGGCAACTCATAGCAGCACAAACTAACGCCACATGAATTCGGGGTTCGTTAAAGTCTTTGCGGAGAATATCATGCTCAATATTATCCAGAGTTTTTTCTTCCCCAGCTAAGACAAATTTACGTCGCTTCCAAACCCCAGAAATATCTCTAATACTATCTTTGAGGGGGTCTTGATCAATGATTGATTGTAAAGTAAAAGCATTATAAGCATTAATCAAAAACGCAATTTGCTCTGCTTCATTCCAACTGGCATAAGTTTCAGGGGGAACTTCTCCTAAAGATTGATTAAATAGATCTAGTTGGGATCTGTTTGTTTGTAAAGCGGCATAATTGACCAATCCCTGATCATTCACGTAAGTTTGTAGCACATTTTCATAATCTTGATAATTAAAAGCTTTAACGGCTGAAACTTTAGTCTCTGTAATATTTGATTTATTTGCCAGATTATCAGACGATTTTGCCGTTATTTGGGACGAATTAGCCAGATTAGAGCAACCTGATATTGCAACTATGCTGACAACACCCATCGTTAAGCACAAAAACTTTTTCATCATTAATAACCCAAATAATTAGTCGTATAAATTTATTAAATTGATCTCATGATCGATTAGATACTATTACAAACACTTTAGATGAGTTTAAGTTGAGAAATGGCTAAGAAGCAGATTTGAGGAACAGTTTATGCGATCGCAATCTCGAAGATAAATTGCCAAAATTCTTAACCGCGATCGCACAATTGAGTTATCCTGAGTTATCCTTATATCCTGGATAAATTAGGCTTGATTACGATAAATAATGCTGAAGATAAACTTAACAACTACCTGAAAGAAACTAGGTTTTTCCTCTCTATCAATAGAATTTGAGCTGATAGGTGTTTTGGTGTCAGGCTTGGTAGTAGATTCGGCAGCTGGTTGCGGGGGTGGAGTTACGACTTCTAAAGTCGGTGTAGGCTGTTCTTTTGGTGTTGCTACCTCTAAAGATTCAGTAGAAATTGGAGGGTTACTAGGAACTACTTCTGGTGGTTTTTCCTGAGGAGTCTCAGGAATAGTTGAAGTTGATTCTGGTGCAGGAGATTCTGAGGCAGGAGTACTTTCCTCAATCTTAGTTTCAGTTACAGCAGCGGGAACAGGTTCTGGTACAGTGAGAGAATGACATCGATTAAAAAACTCTTCTAATTTCTGACGATCTTCTGCATCAATTTGGCGAGCATTAGCCGCACATTCAGCAAAATCGTTATTACCAATATAAGCAAGCCATAATTCTAGATCTTTTTTGAGTAAATAGGCAATGGCATCATCAGGATACTGCTTACATAAGTCTAATAATTCTTTAGCATCGTATGCCTGACCATTGGGAAAGTTGAAAGGCTGGTTCATAGTCGTAATAGTAATGGTTCAATCAAGAAAAGTTCAGTTTTATCTTGCCACAGGTATATCAATATAAACCGTTACAATTCTGCCGAATCTCCAATTTAGAATTACTTATATTCGATAGAAATTAGATTTCCCGCTTGAAAATCTGATCACGTATATCAGTTATTAAATTAATTTAAAGCTATTCCTCTAAGAATAAATACCCTCATCCAATCTTTACACACAAAGACTTTTACGCGAAGTACTATGGGTATAGCCGCTGAGTAATACAAATGTAGATGGTTTGATTTAGCAATTAAATCAGTAACTCTGAGCAAAGAAAAGTTGGAAATGGAGTGTTGAGATCTAAAGTTTCTTAATTTCACTAAGCATATTTTATAGCAGAAAAATTATATTAAAAATCATTTTATGAACAATCAAGAACAGACTATCTCTATTGAACGTATTAGCGTAACTAGTGATGGGCTACAAGCTAATGGTCAAAGTGGTTCTAGCTCTATCAGTGATGATGGTAGATTTGTAGCGGTTGAATCCAATGCCACAAACTTAGTTCCCAATGATTTCAATGGACAGACTGATACTTTTATCTATGATCGTTTAAACCAAACTGTCGAACTAATAAGTGTTGCTCCTGACGGGACTCAAGCTAATGGTTCCAGTAGTTCTGGGAATCTCAGTGGGAATGGGCAATATCTCACATTTGCCTCTTTTGCTAGTAATTTAGTCTCTAACGATCTTAATAATCAGCGGGATATTTTCGTTTATAATCGCCTCGACAAATCGATAGAATTAGTTAGTGTTGCCAGTAATGGGACTCAAGGCAATGGCTTAAGTCTGTTCAGTACCATTAGTGATGATGGTAGATATGTTGCTTATGAATCCGCTGCTGATAATTTGGTGACTGGGGATACCAATGGATTAGGGGATATTTTTATTCGTGATCGCATTGAC
>CALLPS010000042.1 GCA_938015355.1 uncultured Pleurocapsa sp. | reverse complement strand
TATTTGGCTTGTTCACGAAAAGTCTTTGAAATCAATTTATTCTTCTTTGTATATTCTTGAAGATACTTATCGTTATTTAGTAGGAGATAGAAATAGCAAAAATCGCCATGAGCAAGAAAATGATTGGGTAAAAGAAGAATCTTGGTCGACTCTGTTTGATAGTCTGGAACAATTTTCTGATGATTTCATGAGCGATCGCTCTCTAAAGGATACCGCAACCCACGACGCGGAGCTAGTCCCGTGGGATGTAGATGCGGTTTATATTTGAGAACGTTTGGTAATTTCCTCGGCGATCGCTTTTAAAGTAGCTTCTAAAGAACTTTCATAGATACCATAAAAGAAGGGTTTTTCTGTGTTGGAGCCTGGTTCAACTTTAACTGTATGAGTGACTAATATTTGATTTGTCTTCAGTTGTTCAATTTGCCAAGTGCCATTTAATTTTTTCAAATCTCCTTTGAATTGTTGGAAATTTACCCTTCGGGGTTTAGTTTCTCTGGCTTCAATTTGTACCGTAAATTCTTCAGTAAATAGCCATAAATCAACTACGTTTACCTGCTCAAATATTTTGCGATCGCCTTCATTAAGAACTATTTTACTGGAGGTAATATTGGGTAAAAAATCTTGAAAGTGATCATAGTCGGTTAATACTTCCCAGGCTTGATCTATCTTTCCCTCTGTTATCACCTGTCCGATATAATCTCCTTTATTACCTTGGAGTATAACTTGACCTTGGTTTAATAACCTCTGCTCTTGAGGTGATAGTTCAATCTCCTTGATCCCATCTTGGGCTAGTACCATAAATCCATTACTGATACTAATAGTAAAAGCAATAACTAATCCAATTAAAAAGTAACGAAACTGGTATTTTTTAATCCGACTTAACATTATTAATTATTGCCATAATAGCGTTGATCTTCTTCTTCTTGCTTAATTAATAAATTAATTTGTCTAAAAATCATTAGTTACTAATAACTAATAACTAATAACTAATAACTATGACTAAGCCATTTATTCTTGATCATTCCAGTTAGGAATTTCCTTTTGACGCGATCGCGCTACGACTAAAGCATTATCATTAACATTCTGGGTAACTACTGAACCTGCTGCTACGGTGACATTTTCTCCCAAGGTAACTGGAGCAACTAAAACACTATTAGAGCCTGTTTTTGTCCCCTGTTTGATAGTTGTGGGATGCTTTTGTTTCCCATCATAATTAGCGGTAATTGTCCCTGCACCAATATTAACGTTATCCCCCAAAGTTGCATCTCCCAGATAAGAAAGGTGAGCCATGTTAGTATTTGCGCCTATCGTAGTCTTCTTGATCTCAACGAAGTTACCAACGCGACAGCTTTCGCCCAGTTTTACCCCTCCCCGTAAATGAGAATAAGGGCCAATTCTACTATTAGCCGCTACTTCCGCATCAGTAACTACTGAATATAAAACCGAGACATTAGTTCCAATCTGACTATTTTCGATTAAGCTTCCTGGTCCAATGCGACTACCTGTAGCGATGGTAGTATTTCCTCGCAGATGGGTCTGAGGCTCCAAAATTACATCAGGCTCTAATTGGACATCTTCATCAATGGTAATACTGCTGGGGTCAATCATTGTCACCCCAGCTTTCATCCAATCTTCTTTAATTCTGGCTTGTAAGATATCATAGGCGGCGGATAGTTGTTGACGATCATTAATCCCCCTAGTTTCACGGAAATCTTCCGCATCAAAAGCCATTACAGGATTCAGATAATCGACAACTTCAGTTAAATAATATTCCTGTTGATCATTATCCGTCGATAGCTTAGGTAATGATTCAGCTAGTTTTTGCCAATTAAAGCAATAAATCCCTGCATTTACACGACGATTTTGCTTTTGTGCAATGTTGCAATCGCGATCTTCAATGATATGACTAACTAAATTATCTCCATTACAAAAAACCCTGCCATATCCCTGGGGATTGGGCAAGTTAGCAGTTAACAGAGTGGCGGCATTTTGCTTTGTTTGATGGGTTGCCACCAGTTTTTGTAAAGTTTCTGGGCGGAGTAGAGGGGCATCTCCATTAAGTACTAAGAGATCTCCTTGATATCCCTCTAAACTAGACATAACTTGCTGTACTGCGTGACCAGTGCCAAGTTGTTCAGTTTGTTCGACAAACTCTACTCCCTGACGATGACTTAAAGCCTGTTTCACTTTTTCTCCCTGATAGCCAATAATCACAATCTGCCGATCAAGATCGAGTAAGCTACAACTATCAAGTACCCTTTCCACTAGGGAGTGCCCCCCTAGTGTATGCAATACCTTGGGTAAATCAGACCTCATCCGAGTGCCGCGTCCTGCTGCTAAGATTGCTACCGCTACCATAGGTTGTCCCAGATTAGTTACTTATTAAATCCGATTGGAGTATAGCTTCTCTCGGTACGATTATGCAAAAAAATGGCGATTAAAGTAGCAATGTTGATTTAAACAACGGTGTTAATTGCTTCCCCCTGTGAAGTCTTATTAAGAGCGATCCGTAGGCTAGGTTTTAGCCTCATAGCTATTTGTCTTAATCCGAATAGTCAATTTCAATGATTGTTAGCTGAGTTTCCTGGGGACTTTTACGGGATCTACAGCTTGTTTTGGTATTACCTGCATTTTCGAGAAGTTGGAAATAGCATAGTACAGTTGTTCGGCAACCTTTTGATTCGCTACTTCATTAAGGTGAATTGCATCGATAAAGCTAGGAGAAGGATACTTATCGGTAAGTTTGTACAAATCCACT
>CALLPS010000041.1 GCA_938015355.1 uncultured Pleurocapsa sp. | reverse complement strand
ATTAGTTTCGATATCACCAAAATGAAGAGTTTGACTATTACTATTAGTAAAAGAATTAACTAATGCCACATCAGCTTCTTTTTCAATTAAGGCTATGTGCTTAATATTAGTGTAGTTGCGCAAGGTATAGAGTAAAGCTGTACCACAAACTCCTCCGCCGACGATCACAACTTCATAAGTATTGCTATGCATAATAAATTTTAGTTTAAGAGAAAAAAATCGGTAATTTGTTGATTAGAAGTTATGCTGAAAATAAATTTTTCTCATTTTCTTTTTAATATTAATTGTCTAAAGTACTATCAATTATATTTTCTATCTCAATATCTTTCAACATAAGTGGATAATTATCATCCAAAATCTTTTCAATATTTTTTGTCTGAGAAATAATTTCGGACAAATCCTCGTCATTACGTGGAACAAAAGTTATTTTTATCTTAGTGTTTTTGTTGTTAGCAGAGAGGTTTATTTTAGTGGTTTTATAAGCTAAAAATGGAAGTCGAGATAATGTGAAAGCAAAAATTGAAGTAGCAACAGAAAAAGAAATTATATTTACTAACATCAATTGATCAATATTGGAAGTTTCAGTATCAATGATGGTTAAAGAAATAAAAAGTAGAAATAGTAGAATTGTCGGAGTAAAAAATATTAAAAATCTGACTCCATATATTTTCAGAGACTTTTGAGTGGAATACTCAAGAGGTAGTTTAGAAAAATTACTCATCATTATCACTATGCTTTACCCATAAGTCTTATAATCATTGCTATACAAGGATTTGAAAGATTATATCTAAAGCTGATTTATTCATATTCATTGAGACTTTTACCAAAAGATAGGGGTTCTGAAGAATAAATTTTTTGCGATCGCAAAAAGGAGAGGAGCAATGACAAAAATCAAATCAAATTCCAGAAACTGTAACTCACTCTAGGAAAGAGTTTTAGAAGTTATAGGTAAAGCATAGATCATTATCATCATCATTATTGTTTTTTAAGGTATCCAATATTTCGTATAGGGTTCTTATGATTAATACTGATACATCCTTAAACAAAAAGCTTATTACAGACCCTACTAATCAATTGGTTCAAAATAGCGACAACTATGACAAGGACCTTCAGGATTGACAGCACATCGTATAATTTCGGAACGAGCATTAAAGCGACAATTAGCATTCCCCACAATATGGCGATCGCCTATTTGAGTAGTTTCTTCAGGTCTGGAGGATTCTTGAACATGGAGAGTCGCTTTGTCAAAACGATAGCCCCCAACACGATATTGATAGAAATGGTGCCGCTCTAGAATAGCATAGGTTTTACCTGCAAAATCTAGGTAATTCCCTGGTTGAAGACGGCGATCAAGATTTAGTCTGCCAATACATTGACGGGCAGGAGTGAGAATAATTTCTGTAGGGAGAAGGTTGTTCTTGATCGACATGAATCTTGATTTAAAGTCTAAGCTTGATTAAAAATGAATTTCGCATCCTGACTGCATTGACTGCAATTCTAAAACAGTTCGGTAATATACTCGAGCGTTATTCTAAATGGGCGGGGTTTTAGGGGCATTTTTGGGAATCATAGACTCAATAGTACTATGTTGCTGATTGTGTGGTTATGGATCAAGAGTTGATTGTCAAAGCCTTAAAAAAAGCCTGCGGAAATAAGAGTTTTAAGTTCCAAGTTATTATTCAAAATGACAAACTCTATATCTATGCTAATCACAGAGCAAATTATCAGCCAAACTATGAGCTGTTGCAAGATAATGTGGCGATGGCGATCGCATCTTTAGCCCTAGATTCTCTGGATTCTGTTTGGTTATACTGTCGTCCCTTGGGAATAATTGAACCAAATTGGCAAGCTTTAGTTGAATTACCTAACCAGATTAATCAGGACAATGAGGATACTTTAGGCATAGCTGAAGATCTAGAATCAGATATTGATTTTGCCCCCTTTAAAGAATTTATTCCAGAAAATAGCACTGGAGATAATCTTACTAAAGATAAGATTATAGAAAACAATGACTTAGAGAAATTAGGAGATAATGAGTTAAATTTGCCTGATTTTGATGATTTTCCCGACGAGGATAGTACTGGTGATACGGGGTTACTCCAAGAGACAGGATTAATTCACGGCACTCCCCTCAAAGAAGAAGAGATCAACTTTCATACTTTCTCAACTAGTGCCATCGAGGCTGAAGCGATCGCATCAGAAAATGCAGATGGCAACAATAATAGTTTAAATGACAATAGCTTTGCTGAATATTGTTTTGTGACTAACAAGAAGTTGCTCACCAGCGATATTATCTCTCCAGGCAAAGAAATCATCCGTCTGGTTAAGTTTTTTCATCATCTATCTGAGAATAATCAACATAAGTTACTGCCAATTTTAGAGGGTTATTTCCTCCAGGCAGAGACTCCTAATCTGGGAAAAATGGCGATCGCCATTCACCAATGGTTTAAACAAATTGGTGAATTGAATTTTGATGATCATCACCTGTTTGCTATTTGGCTAAGTCGCTACTGTTTTGCCCCTGATACTACTTTAGAAGAATTTAAAACGATAGCTGTTCAAGATGCTGCGGCGGAAACTACCAAGAAGGCGAAGATACATAGCACAGAATATAGTTTTACTCCCGCTACTTTTCCTTCTGACTCGGCACAGAATGAATCATTAGATGAGTTAAATGAGCCAAAATTTCAGCTACCTCCCATCGTCAAAAAGCTGATCTTCCCTAGTGCCTGGGTACTGGCTACGATAATTTTGCTCGTATTAGGCATAATGACTAACAACTCGAATACTGTCATTGCCTCAGAAAAAATTCCCAGTCTTTGCAGCAATACTATTGGTGACCCCAACTACTGCCGTTTAGCTGTCAATTTAGTAGGGGATAAGACGATCTCCCAGTCTCCCAAAAGCCTTTTTCCCCTCACAGAAGTAACCGAAACCGTCGCTACCTATGGCTGCGAACGATATGCCAATCTTAAAGCAAGGATTTCTAGTAATATTGCCCCTGAACAAACTCCTGTCATATCCAGCCATGGCGAGAAGATTTTTCCGCATATTTATGTGATTACCGCCAAGCAGAAAAATGCTGAGTCGCTAAGAAATACCCATGTCGGTTGTGTTTATACCACAGGACAAGGACAGCGATCGCCTGAATTATTAGGAGCAGATATTATTCCCGAAAATTGGCCGACAGAAAACTATCAAAAACAAGCGGGATTAAACGATAATCTGACTTTTGGCATCTTTACCCAACCGATTAACCTGGGACTATATACCATCTTTGCTGCTTGGGGAATTGCGATCGCTTCCTGGTCAAATTTGGGCATTAAGATTCATCGTCCTCAAACAATCTACTTCTTAGCGGTGATTTTGGGGATAGTTCAAGTTGTTGTCTCCTCTATCTCCTTTTTGGGTATAGTCGGCGCAGTGGCACTGCCAATTATGGTGATCATTGCTGCTAGCTACTTCATCAAAGACTTTCAGCTCAACTGGAATCGGGGTTATCCACTAATTGCGATGTTTATGATGATTGCGATTCAATTTTTATTTTATGGTCTTTGTTTAGGCTTGATTAATGGTTTCGTTTAATCTCACGATGACTTGTGATCGAGATCATGATTGTTCGAGCAAAAATAGCAGATATTAAAGAAGAGATAGAGCTATGGAACAGATATCCTCTGTTACATGAACTCAACCCCAGTTTGGTACCTGGGGTTTTTTTTTGCTATTAAGTCTCAACTCTAATCGAGAAATAAAATACACAGCAAGCTAGACTCTACATAGAGCTTGTAGTGGGAAGAAGATTAGAATCGGGGATTTTTTGGTGGAGGAATGGAGCGAGATGGCAACACAGATGTTTATGTGGCAATGGCAACATCGGTTTCAAGATGCGATCGCAAGTCTGCTCAAAAGTATCTTCCAAATTCTGGAATTGCCCATAGTCTCTAATACATTTATTCTCGGCATTTCTGTTAATGGCAAACAAGCTGACCAAATTTGTTTCCAGGGAGAAGATTGTCAATTTTCCCCTGAGGCATTTAAAGAGGTATTTGCGATCGCTAAGTCTAATTTTGATCATGATCCAGAACAATTCTTTTTTATGGGTGCAACCCATCTCAATCAAGCCCATAAAGATTCGCTGTACCCGAAGGCACTCCGACAAGCTGTAATTTCTATTCTCAAACACTACGATCATTCACAAAGACAGGTTTCTTTTTGTAGTTTTCCCACGCAAAAAAATGATTATTGGATCATGACGGTGGTTCAACTTAGACAACAAGACTTTGATAGTCAATATCGTTTAAAGAAAGAGACTCATCAAGTCCACTCGATGCAAAGCCATCGCATTGAACGCTGTTTTCTAGAAGCTTTGATTTATCGAGTATTAGAAGAAAGTGAGCTGGAACTCCAAAGAGCATCTGAGGGTAATATTACCTCTTTAGGCAATCCTGAGCGAATAATTGAGGATGCTGCCTCTAGCTTGCTTAAATCCATCGAAGTCCATATTAATCAATGGAATAAGGTTGATTTACTCTCTTTTGCTAATGCGATCGCTGCGGAGCGTTATGAGGGGGCAGCCAGTGAAGGCAGGTTAATCATTTGTGCGAACAATCACCCCCACATTTCTGCCAAGGTTAAACTCCGAACCCCTGTCAGAATTTATAACTATCGGGGAATTAGAAAATTATTAGAAGTTTCCAGCAGCAAAATGGCTTTGCTCTGCGATGTAGAAAGTGTCTGGGGATTAGGTATTCCTTTAGATACCTATCAACCAAGCCAAGAAAACTTATTTGAGATTAGATTTGCGGAATATCATACTTGGGAATTATTCCATGGGGAGAATATCATGCTGCGGGTGAAATATCGACAGGCTAGATTACCCCGTGCCCGTTTTGATAAACAACTATTTTGCGATCGCGTTTCTCAACTTTTTCAAGTCAATCAAACAACTGCCAATATCCTAGTTAAGGCAGTGGAAGCAGCAGTGGCACAACGCCACGGGACAATGTTAGTCATTACTCCCGAAGCTGAATCAGAAACTAAACGATTAACTGCTCAAAGTACTGTAATTGAGCCTGTGATTGTCTCTAAAGATATTATTGCCCATTTATCAAGTATTGATGGTGCAATTCTGATTTCCCCCGAAGGCATTATTTATTCCTTTGGTGTGATTCTTGACGGAAAAGCCTCAGAAAATGGCAATTCCAGCAGAGGTGCAAGATATAATTCCGCAATTCGCTATATTGATGGGGAAAGAAGTCGCAATGTTAACTGTTTAGCTTTAATAGTTTCCGAAGATGGTTATGTAGATTTATATCCTAATTTGTAACTATAGATGTAAACCCTAATTAATTAACAAGAATTAAAAGAATTGATTTAACTTTCTTCTTCACAAGATTCTCATATTCCTGCTCTACACTCAGCCCATAAGTACAAAGACTTTAAATCTACAACTTTATTAATAAGTAATCCCACTTTATTAAACATCAAATGGCTAGGGTGGAGATTAGGGATTGGGGATTGGGGATTGGGGATTGGGACAGATATTCTTTAGTATCCGAGTTTTTTGTTATACGTTTATTTAGGTGGAGCTACTTAGTATTTAAGATGTTAGAGCAATTAATATAAGCAATTATCACATTAATGAGATTTGTTTGTAATCCTAATTTTTGCCAAACATTTTATCAATAATTCTCTAGTAATATGGATTACTGAATGATAAAAAAGTTAGACGAAGTTTTTAATTAGCGAGAAGTATCATAGCTGAGAACGATGAAAACCAATAAAGAATGCATCTACTCTTTTTCTAATGCTAGCTTTACCCTTCGGGTTATTCAGCA
>CALLPS010000040.1 GCA_938015355.1 uncultured Pleurocapsa sp. | reverse complement strand
AAAAAGTATTATGTTTCCCATTAATCGTCCTCGTCGTTTGCGTCAACATCCTCAACTGCGCCGTATGGTACAGGAAACCTTACTTACTGCGAGTGATTTCATTTATCCTCTCTTTGCCGTACCAGGGAAATCTGTTGCTAACGAAGTTGTTTCCATGCCAGGAGTTTTCCAGCTTTCGATAGACAAGATTGTGGATGAAGCTAAAGAAGTTTACGATCTGGGGATTCCTGCGGTAATTTTATTTGGTATACCTGAAACGAAAGATACTGAAGCTACTGGCGCCTGGCACGACTGTGGGATGATTCAAAAAGCGGCTACTGCGATCAAAAAATCTGTCCCTGATTTATTAGTCATTGCCGATACTTGCCTCTGTGAATATACATCTCATGGACACTGTGGTTACTTAGAAACGGGGGACTTAACAGGCAGAGTACTTAATGATCCGACTTTAGAGTTGCTCAAGAAAACTGCCGTTTCCCAGGCAGAAGCAGGAGTAGATATGATTGCTCCCTCGGGAATGATGGATGGCTTTGTCCAGGCAATTAGAGCGGGTTTGGATGGAGCGGGTTTTTCCGATCTCCCCATACTTTCCTATGCAGCTAAATATGCCTCGGCATATTATGGTCCTTTCCGTGATGCAGCGGACTCTGCTCCTAGTTTTGGCGATCGCCGTACCTATCAAATGGACCCAGCCAACGGTACAGAAGCTCTTAAAGAAATTGAGTTGGATATTGCGGAAGGGGCAGATATGTTGATGGTTAAACCCGCATTGTCTTATATGGATATTATCTGGCGAGTAAAAGAAGCGACTAACTTGCCTGTAGCTGCTTACAATGTCTCTGGGGAATATTCGATGGTTAAAGCCGCCGCCCTCAATGGCTGGATCGACGAGAAAAAAGTCACTTTGGAAACCCTAACTAGTTTTAAACGGGCTGGTGCAGATTTGATTTTGACATATCATGCTAAGGATGCGGTGCGTTGGTTAAATGAATAGATTGGGTGCGACAAATTACAATCCTGGTTACGAAGAAGAATACTCTTGATTTATGTCACTTAAGATTCGCAACTATTTATTTCAAGACTGTCAGGCGATCGCCAATATCTATAATGAGGCAGTCTTGAAAGGTGGCATTACTATGGACTATGAGCCCTTCTCCGCGGGGCATTTCCAAGATTTGGTTCAGAAGTTTAATCCCCGAGAAACTATTCTGATCGCCGAGAATCATAATGGTGTTGTGGGATGGGGCATTATTAAGAAATATAGCGATCGCCCTGGGTATCGTGTATGCTGCGAAACTTCAATTTATTTGAAATTTTCAGAGACAAACCAAGGGTACGGATATACTTTACAAACGGCTTTACTAGAACAAGTTAAAGCTTTTAAATACCATCACGTTGTTGCCAAAATTCTTGCTGGTAACCAAGGAAGCATTAAATTTCATCAAAAGTTTGGCTTTGAATTGGTGGGGATTCAAAAAGAAATTGGTTTTTATCAAGAACAATGGCATGATGTAGCAATTATGCAACTATTGATTAACTAAACTCTTTCTCTTTCCATAAGACTGCTGAGTTAATTTATCCTTAGATTCAGGTCGTAGTAACCATGAATCTAGATAAAATAAGTTAAGAATCATTCTTTTAGTTTGGCAATATATTTTATCTAGGCGATCTCTATGACAACTGTTGAAACTCAAGTTCAAGAACCTTTGGCGATGGATGTTTCTAAAAAAGGGTTACCTGTAACTATCATCACTGGCTTTCTCGGTAGTGGCAAAACTACTCTACTGAACCATATTCTGACCAATCAATCTGGACTCAAAACCGCAGTGTTGGTTAATGAGTTTGGGGAGATCGGCATCGATAATGAGCTAATTGTCTCTACCGATGAAAATATGGTTGAGCTCAACAATGGCTGTATTTGCTGTACGATTAACGAAGATTTGGTAAATGCAGTTTATAAAATTATGGAGAGGGAGGAAAAGATTGATTATCTGGTGGTAGAAACCACGGGATTAGCCGATCCTCTACCCGTAGCCCTGACTTTTCTGGGGACAGAATTACGCGATATGACTCGCCTTGATTCGATTATTACCATGGTAGATTGTGCTAACTTCAGTTTGGATCTATTTAACTCTGAAGCAGCCCTAAGTCAAATCCAGTATGGTGATGTGATTGTACTTAACAAAACTGACCTCGTAGATGAGGCTGATGTCGATACGATAGAAGTTAAAGTCAGAGATCTTAAAACTGATGCTCGTATTTTACGTACTCAAAAGTCTCAAGTCTCTCTTCCCTTGATTCTCAGTGTTGGTTTGTTTGAGTCGGATAAGTACTATGAACAAACTGAATCAGCAGCACACGATCATGAACACCATGACCATGATCACCATGAACATGATCACGAGCATGATCACCATAATCACGAGCATGAACACCACGAGCATGATCATTCCCATCACTTAGAAAATGATGGCTTCACCTCGATTTCTTTCCAGTTCGATAAACCATTTAATATTCGCAAATTTCAATATTTCTTAGATAATCAACTTGACGAAAGTATCTTCCGAGCTAAAGGTATCCTTTGGTTTGATGAAAGTCCTCAACGTCATGTGTTTCACTTAAGCGGGAAACGATTTACCCTAGAAGACGAAGAATGGCGAGGAGACAAGAAGAATCAACTGGTTTTAATTGGTCAAAATCTAGATGAAGCAACCCTACGTCAACAGATCGAAAATTGTGTCTGTTTACCAAAAAGCGATCGCGGAAAAGGTTTTGGTAAGTAATTAATCATTAACAACATGCGTGTAATTGTCCAGCGAGTTAAATCTTCTGCGGTTTTAGTCAATGATCAAGTAATCGCCAACATAAATCTAGGATTAAATCTATTAGTAGGCATCTCTGCTACGGATACCGAGGCTGAACTCGACTGGATGACTCGCAAATGCTTAGACTTAAAACTCTTTCCTGATGCAGTCGCTAAACCCTGGAGTCAATCTATCCTGGATATTCAGGGAGAAATTCTAGTAGTTAGTCAGTTTACTCTCTACGGAGACTGTCGCAAAGGTCGTCGTCCTTCCTTTAGTGGCTCTGCTGCTCCTGAACTTGCCGAGCCGTTGTACAATCTTTTTGTCGATAAATTACAGCAAAGTGGTCTTATGGTCGTCACAGGGGAATTTGGTGCAATGATGGAAGTCAGGATCGTAAATGATGGACCAGTTACTTTAATTTTAGACAAATAAATAGAAACATAAATAGAAACATAAATTTATCTTTCTTCTGATGTAATATGAGTAGATTTACACTCAGAACATTGCATTGAATTTGACTCTGGCTGATTGTTTAATTAGCGATCGCACTATCTAAAAATCATACCCTTAATTTACCAACGCCGCCGTTTACTAGATTTTGATTTCCACAGTAAAGATTGATCCACAAGGATGGTTATCTTCGACAGAAATTTTGCCTTCGTGAGCTTCGATTACCATTTTACAGAAACTTAACCCGAGTCCAATCTGAGATACCCCATTTAAATACTCTCCTGTATTATATGATTCAAAAATTTGCTGGCGTAATTCTGGTTTAATGCCGATTCCTTGATCGATCACTCGGACTACAACCTGAGATGCTTGGGGATATGCAACCTGGATGATAATCTCTGTTTGGGGAGGGGAAAATTTTAGAGCATTGGAAAGTAAGTTTTCAATCGCCCGATGAAATAGATTGAGATCAACGGAAATCTTGGGGGCGGATGGAGGAAGATCCCCCACTAAATTGATTTGCTTACCTTGAGCAGCTACTTTAAATCGCTTGACGATGGAGATAATTAACTTATGTAGATTAATCTCTGTTTTATGCAACACTAAGCAGCCTGCATCCATCTTGGTAACCATTAACAGATCATTGAGCAGTGAATCCAAACGTTGGGCGGTGGAGTTTATGGTTTGCAGGGTTTCTAAATTCTTCCCCTCAAGGCATTTTCTGCGTTCTAGAGAACTACTTGCTAAAGTAATAACTGATAGGGGGTTTTTGAGATCATGGACAATCGTTCGTGACAGAGTTTCTCGCATCTGGTTAAATCTTTTGATTTTGATCTGCGTTGCCACTCGGGCTAAAACTTCAGCTACTTGAAACGGCTTGGTAATATAATCTACTCCCCCTACTTCAAAGGCTTTGACTTTATCTGTTACCTCATTGGAAGCACTGAGAAAAATAATCGGTATTTGTTTAGTTTGGCGATCGCTTTTTAGTTCTTGACACACCTGATAACCATCCAATCCAGGCATATTAATATCCAGCAAAATTAAATCTGGAGCTAGGGTTTGCACCCCCATCAGAGCAGTTGAGCCATTGATTGCTTTCCGCACTTCATAACCTTCTCCTAACAGTATTTTTGAGAGGAGACGGAGGTTATCTGGTTGATCATCAACAATCAAAATTTTGGCTGGTTCTGGTGAGTTGCGATCACTTTTCATCTTTCTTCCTACAGTCGACCCTCACTTTAGTGACGGGAGGATGTCAATATTGTTAATTAACCCTTAAAAGTCACTTTAGCTCAATAGTGAATCTGTTTATCAAAAAAAGCTATAAGCTCTAAGCCTTTTAGTTGATGTTATCCTCTTCTGTTTACAGTTGTTAACAATAAAAAACCCCAGCTACCAGACTGGGGTCGATTTTGAGAAGATTGTTTGCTCTAGAAGCTACTTTATGCGAGAAATAATCTAGTAATTCAACCTAAAAACTAAATATAACTAAATATAAACTGTGCAGTATACATCTAAAACTATTGCCACAAGTTACTTCAGCTTGACATTAATATATTTAATTAAGCTTTGTTAACTTATGTAAACTATTATAGCAAAATATATCAATAATGAGTTTGAGTTGAACATTATTGAAAATAATTTTAAGGTCTTTGGCTGCTCATGCTCTTGCTTTTCGCAACTCAAAAGTTATACTAAATCCTGTCCGTGGAGGTTACTCTTGTCTCGCCCCCTAAATCCCCCAATTCTGGGGGACTTAAAGAAGTTTTTACTTGTTTGTGAAAGTAACTTATATGAATCGGATTTAGTATTAGAAGTCACGCATTCCATTCATCTCTAGCTAAAGCGATCGAGGGTTTATTGTGGATGACGAGGGGACTCGGTAATTAATATTTTTCCTCCATCCTTCATCCCTTATCCCTCATTCCTTATCCCTTATTCCTACCCCTCTTCCTTCCAATTAACCCAATCTTGAGGTTTGAGAAACGTCTCGTACAATTCAGCTTCAGGGGTATTGGGTTCTGGTTGATAGTTATATTGCCAACGAACTAAAGGAGGTAAAGACATCAGAATAGACTCGGTACGTCCATTGGTTTGCAAGCCAAAAATAGTACCACGGTCATAGACTAAGTTAAATTCGACATAGCGCCCACGGCGATATAACTGGAAATTGCGTTCTTTTTCGCCGTATTCTATATCTTTGCGTCTGGCAACAATTGGCAGGTAAGCAGGTAAAAAACTTTTGCCACATTCTTGAACAAAGTTAAAAATATCTTCCCAACTACGATGTTCAACTTCTCCTAACTTGTTGCTATATTCTGCTGCGGCTTTATCAGGATGAGGTCCTTTGTATAACTGCCCCGTACCATCTTGATAGTCAAAGAATAATCCGCCAATTCCTCTATTTTCCTGACGATGTTTAAGATAAAAATACTCATCACACCAGTATTTAAACACGGGATGGTATTCAGGATTATGGCGATCGCAAGCTTCTTTATATGTCCGATGAAAATGAACCGCATCTTCAGCGAAGGGATAGTAAGGAGTTAGATCTGCACCACCCCCAAACCACCATACAGGGCCAGCCTCAAAGTAGCGATAGTTGAGGTGAACAGTAGGCAAATAAGGACTGCGGGGGTGCAATACCATTGATGTTCCCGTGGCAAAAAAGCCATGTCCCGCCGCTTCAGGGCGTTGCTTCAGGATGGAAGGTGGCAATTGACTACCCCATACTTCGGAAAAATTTACTCCACCCTGTTCTAGGATACCGCCATCTGAGAGGATGCGCGATCGCCCTCCGCCTCCTTCTTCTCGCTCCCAACTATCTTCTTGAAATTTGCCCACACCATCAGCTTGTTCTAAACCAGCACAAATTTCATCCTGTACTTGTTTCATAAACTGACAAACTCTTTCTTTAGAGTCCGCAGGAGGTGTTGAAGGTTGCGATTTACTGGTTGGGTTAGAGTTTACGGCGGTCATGAGGTGACTAAAAATTAAATTAAAAAACTGCTTCACTCAGACTATCTTGATTCGGTATGATCGCACCACCACTGATTATAAGTAGCAATAATATCTTTACGAATTCGCAAACTTTCTTAACGAATATACAACTTATCCCAAGGGAATTCAATTCCTGACTTCTTACTTCTTACTTCTTCTCAATTGAATAACCACAACGGTGTTCCCCATCATTAATCCACTGAGTTCGTTGGACAATACAGTCTGGTAATACTGCGGCAAACATCTCTAGTTCATGTCCGCAAATACTAGGATAAGACTCGGCAACGTCGGAAATGGCGCAGTTATGTTCGACTAAGACAAATTGCTGTTTTTTCGGGGGAGATGCTTGATGTAATTCTGCCATGTAGCCTTCTTCTTGCCTTAGCTGAACCAATTTGGCAATACGTTGCTTAAGATTTCCTGACCCCAGACGAGTACGATATTCTGCCGCTTTGCGTTGCCACTGCTTTTCCAGAACTTTGCTCACCTGTTCTTTTCCTGCGGTTTCCGCTAAAGTATCCAAAAAAGAAACGGCAAACTCACTATACTTCTGAGGTCTCAGGCGATCGCGTCCTGCACTGCTCAATTGATATAAATGCTGTGGTCGCCCCATCCCTTGCTGCACCGACTGGTATTCAATCAAGCCCTCTGCTTCCAATTCATTCAAATGACGGCGAATTGCTTGGGTACTAAGATTTAGCTCTTGAGCTAACTGTCCTGCGGCTGCCTGACCATGTCTCAGTAGAGATTGTAAAATATTGTGTTTAGTAGACGTTAAACCACTGGTCGTCATCGTCTTAAGAGCTAGTGGGGAAAGTAATTAAAGAGCAAAAAAAATTTAACTTAAACAACATCTTTGTTGCTAATGTAACTTACAATATACTTAAACAACAAATTTATTGTTAAACTCAGATCAACATTTCATCAAGTTCCTCTTAAATTAATTAATTCTACCGAAGCATTTACTATATTCTATGGTTAATGCTCGCAAAAATTTAAGACATCTCAGAAATATCTTTAGAAAACCTCATCTATATTAATTCCCCATCATGAGTGCTAACGTCAAAACTCTAGTTAATGAGCCTTACAAATATGGTTTTGTTACCGATATTGAAACCGAACAAATTCCTCGTGGCTTAAGTGAAGATGTTGTTCGTTTGATCTCGGCTAAGAAAAATGAGCCTGAATTCATGCTGGAGTTTCGTCTCAAAGCCTATCGTCAGTGGCTTAAGATGAGTGAACCAACTTGGCCTCATGTCGAATATCCAGCGATCGATTATCAGAATATTGTTTACTATTCTGCACCCAAGAAAAAACAGGACAAGAAAGCTAGCCTGGATGATGTCGATCCTGCTTTACTAGAAACTTTTGACAAGCTGGGGATTCCCCTTTCAGAGCAGAAAAGGCTTAGTAACGTCGCGGTGGATGCTATTTTTGATAGTGTCTCGATTGGAACCACCTTTAAAGAGAAACTTGCGGAAGATGGGGTAATCTTTTGCTCAATTTCAGAAGCACTAGAGGAATATCCCGAACTAGTTAAGAAATATTTAGGTAGCGTTGTTCCTGTAGCCGATAACTACTTTACGGCGTTAAATTCCGCTGTGTTTAGTGATGGTTCATTTGTCTTTATCCCAAAAGGCGTAACCTGCCCTATGGAACTATCAACCTATTTTCGGATTAATGATGGGGATACGGGACAATTTGAACGGACTCTGATTGTTGCCGAAGAAGGCGCTTCTGTGAGCTATCTGGAAGGCTGTACTGCACCAATGTTTGATACTAATCAACTTCATGCAGCAGTAGTGGAATTAGTGGCACTAGATGATGCTGATATCAAATACTCTACAGTACAAAACTGGTTTGCAGGAGATGAAAACGGCAAGGGTGGCATTTACAATTTCGTAACCAAACGTGGTTTATGTAAGGGCGTTAACTCTAAAATATCCTGGACACAGGTAGAAACAGGTTCCGCAATTACCTGGAAATATCCTAGCTGTGTATTAGTTGGCGACAACTCTGTCGGTGAATTTTATTCCATTGCCTTAACTAATAATAAGCAACAGGCTGATACTGGAACAAAAATGATTCATGTGGGCAAAAATACCCGCAGCACAATTATTTCTAAAGGTATATCAGCAGGGGATTCTAAAGGTAGCTATCGTGGTTTAGTAAAAATTGGGAATAAAGCCACTGGGGCCCGTAACTATTCCCAGTGTGACTCGATGTTGATTGGTGATAATGCCGAAGCAAACACTTTTCCCTACATCCAAGTAGACAATAATACTGCCAAACTGGAACATGAAGCTTCTACTGCCAAAATTGGCGAAGAACAGCTATTCTACTTTGCGCAACGGGGTATTTCCGAAGAAGATGCCATATCAATGTTGGTAAGTGGCTTTTGCAAAGATGTTTTGAATGAGTTACCCATGGAGTTTGCGGCTGAAGCCGACAAATTATTGAGCTTGAAACTAGAAGGAACAGTAGGTTAGATATTCTGGGAATTTAACTAAGGTTTAAGATTAACGACTAACTGAAATGTGAACTAACCGCGATAAATCGCGAGCTTCCAAATTCATCCCGTCATTAAAATGAGGGACTTCTTCAGACAAGAAGTTAAATTGAAGGATGTACTACAGAGTGCATCCTTCTGTTTTTTGGCAGAGAGAGATTTAGCAGAGATTTTAGGTGTCGATTTCCTAATTCCCTAGTCACTCCTGACGCTAGCCTAATTGATAAAACTATCTTCCAGTCGATCTAGGAGTAAATCACCAGAGCTAGGAGTGCGCCATAGCTGATCTAAACCACTGGCGGGAATAGTCAAGTATAAAACGTCTTGAGGTTGCAGACAGGTTTCTAGTAATTGCCAGGCGTGGAAAGTCTTACGCTTACGTTCTAAATAGAGAGGAACAAAATCGGCTTTAATGGCAGCATCCTGCACCATTTGGTTACAAAAAGGGTGGTTTGGGGTAATCATTGTTGCCAAGGCTACCCATAGTAAATCCTGAGTCATACCATTCCCTAATATTCTGCCCCCTAATGCGGCGGCGGCAAAGGAGTGGGTTGCTAATTCCACAGGAGACAATACCTGATCAAACTCAAACACCTCCTGCATTGATTGAGCAAACTGAGGATCTCCGCTGCGAACGATGGTTTTAATATAGGGTGCTAAAGCCTTGGCGGTGAGACTGATTTCTAGGTTAGTCGTATCTTGACTAGTAACTGCAATTAAACTATTTGCTCGTTTGATATTAACCGCTTTGAGAGTAGAAGGGATACTGGCATTTTCAATGATCACGGGAATTCCCCGAGAACGGGCGGATCGCAAAAAACGATTATTAGGATCAGATTCAATGACTACTACTTCATGTCCTTGAGAATGGAGTTGGCAAGCAATTTTAATGCCCAAGCCTCCTAAACCACAGACTATATAGTGTTTATGTCTAGGGATTCTCGCCGCATCTAAAGTTTGCCTAAAGCGACTCCCCAAAACAAAGTCATTAATTAGGGCATAACAAATACCAATAACTCCTGTCCCCAAAATCATCATTACCGCAGTCAAAACTTTGATATAGTCAGAACTGTTTTCGGCAACTTCTTCTTTTCCTCCTGCTCCCGTAATCATCCCCACAGAAAAATAAAGCGCATCGGCAATGGAAGTTTGCAGATTGACACTGATATAGATCACAGTTGCGAAAAAGATTACTCCCAATAAAGCCAGACTCACTAAAGTCACGGGGCGAGCATAGCGCTGATAACGAGGAATATTGACAATTGCTTTGAATAGTTTCTTAAACCAAGAACGACGTTGGATAAACACTTTCGGTTTAGTTCCCACAATCAAACAATCTCCTACTTGAAGTCGATTATCTTGATTAATTGCCGACACTAAATCAATTTCACCCTGAGCTGGCAAATAGTAAATGAGCATTCGCTCAGGATCATCCCATAGTTTCTTGAGTTCTTTGCCTAACCAGGGATGATCGCGAGCGATAATTTCTGACTGAATCGGCCAAGTGCAATTAAATAGTTCTAGTTGACCAATAGCTTTATTGCCCAAAGCAGCAAAGGTAAATAGGGGTGCCGACAAAGTAGCGACACTATGAGTGTAGTGATCTGGTAAAGTAAGATCCAAGCGATCGCCGAGAGTATGATTGAGGAGGCGATTGATAATCCGAATTTTTGGATTGAGCACTCTGGCTTGGGTTAAAATTGCTAAATTCAGGGCATCATCATCATTAACTAAAACCAAAGTTTTTGCTTCCCTAATACCAGCTTTGATTAAAGTGACATTATCTCGCGGATCGCCGATGATGATTTGTTTACTAGGAGTCGCTTTTATTGAGCTATGGCTGATGGCTACTACTTCTGCCCCCTGTTGTTTTAACAGGCTATAGATTTTTGAGCCAGTGCGTCCTAAGCCACAAACAATAATTTTCGCTTGCATAAAGTGTGAGATTTTGGGAGTGCAAAGATTTTTTCCCTTAGTTTAATTCTGAGTAACAAACACCTTATTTACTGTATAGCTGCACACTTTTAATTGAGATCTTTAGAGATAAAAGATAAAATCTTGTAGTTTAAGGATTAGAGTAAAGGTTTTTGGCGTTGGTGAATCAAGGTATATTGGTAACAAGTTAAGAAAACAAGAAACAAGTCAAGTACTATATATAGCGTTTAAGAACCTTAATAGCACTATATACAAATAGAGATCAAATTCAAAGCGATCTCTCTTTCTGCAATAAAGTTAGAGATGAATGTCTTAAAAGCTATTGGCTTATAGCTAAAAACGATTTGACAAATAACGTAGACTCTTAACTTGTTACAAATGGTTACAGAGGATGGTGAGCGGTAATCCTCATCTTAGATTTTGATTCTACTGCGACATACTTCCCTTCATGTTTTTTGGAACTGAAACGATTTAATCGTATGGTAACCATAATAAACAGAAACCAAGTAAAACTAGGAATTACAATTGGTGAGATAAAAAGATTAGTAATAAAAGTAAATGTCAAGATAATTAGGGGCAGCAGCGATTCAGAACGTTTAGTGCTGATGACCAATTTGATGGTGCGAACAACATTAATCAAGAATAGGCAGACAAATATTACCAATCCAATCATGCCTATATTCAGAATAATGTCTAAAAATCCGTTATGAGCATGAGCTACCCAATCTCTACCATCCCCAACAATAGTATTCACTACATTATTAGCTGGACTCTCGTTACCCATCCATCTTTGCCAATAAGCATGAAATCCATAGCCGAACCAAAGACGTTCTTTAATACTCGTTTGCAGCAAAAGAGCCCACAACGGAATTCTTCCACTGATGGTAACATCCTTATTGAAGAAGAATAATAAATTATCCAAATTTTCCATTAACCAGATGCTGCTAATGCCGAAGACAAACAACAGTAAGATGAAAAAAATAAAGGCTTGAGTAAATTTCAGCTTCTTAAGAAAGGTCGTAAAAAATAATAAGACGATTAATGTCGTCAATACTAATAAAGCCCCAGCAGAATTGGTAAAATGCAAGACCATCAAGCAGATACTAAAGCAGACAAGCGATCGCAGATAATATTTGGGATTAGCAAAAGCATTTAGCAGCCAAAGTGTCATACCTAACGCCATCATATTTCCCAAACTTATGGGATGCCCAAAACCACCGCACCAACCCTTACGACAAATGCCAATAGTCGGGATAAATAAAGCAGTAAAGACACTATATATAGCGATAAAAGTAGAATTCCAACGCAATAATCTGGATAATTCTTGCCAATTGTACTTTCTCGCAAAATGAACTGCAAAAATGCTAAAAAATAACAGACCAGCAATAGCTCTCAAAGTAGCCTCTTGGTTTGCTGACCAAAACACCGAGAAACATATAATACCGATATATATGCCTAAAATAGGCTGTTTGAACAGATAACTAAAATTGTTAAAAAGCTGTTTTCTACTGCCACGAAAAAGGATAAAAAATAAGGCATATGTAATCAATAATAATAGTGCTGAAAATAAGCCTTTTTCGGGATCTCCAATATCACCAGGATCTAAACGATCAAAAGGAAAAAAGTTAGCTCCCGATATAATCACGAAAAATATACATTCAGCTATATTTTCTAAAAAGGAAGCAAACCGCCTATTTTTTGTAAAATTAAACAATACCAGAAAGTACACTATGCCAAGAACTAAAGTTCCTAGCAGAATGGGAGGGTCTAAAATCAGGTCTTTCACGACTATATCTGTCTTAGTTTATTGGTGAATTTAAATGCTAATTACTGATTAACCTAAGTCGGAAATGCCACGGGCGTGCAATGCTTCAAGTTGTGGACGGGATCTTTCTAAAATCAACTCACGCTCTTCCTGACTAAATCCAATGGTTTTGGTCTGGTTCGGTTGAAAAGGCTCGCCATTGCCAACTTGCAGAAAGTCTAAAATCTTTTTCGATTCATTCTCAGAATCTCTCAGAAGTCGCCCAAATTGGCAAATATAAGTATTTGGATCATCAGCATACTGAAGGATACAGTCTATACAAGAACACCAATTTTCAATATGTTCTTCAAGAGAAAATGATTGTGGTTCAAAATTTTTGAGACTTAAACCCCATTTTCTTTGATTCATCGAAAAAACTGTTGCAATCGGATCCCGTATCATAAAAATAAACTTGCCCTCAGGATGCAAAATTCTGACATTCTCTAAAAATGCTTGATACCGTTTGTCAGGTAATGCGATCGGTTCGAGAGGTTCTTTTTCGATTATTAAGCTTCGTCCCAATAAGACACGATGCTCACGATAATATTCATAAGTAAGTCGTCGAGCCATCTCGATCAGCTCCTTTTTGTTCTTTTCTAACTTTTCAAACCGATAGACTTCCTCCAAAAACTTATGAATGACAATCAACATCCTTGACTCACCAAAGGTAGTCACTTTTCGATGGCGATGGAGCCATAAATTTATGGCTGTAGTTCCCGAACGGGGAGCACCAGATATAAAACAGAAATGTTTAGGCTGAATTCTCAATTTCTTTTGAATTTCTATAAGCACCAACTTGGTTTTTTGCCTAGAGGATTCCATTATTGATAAATCTGGGAAAGAGCTTGTATTCGTCATAACTATTTCTTTTATTTCTCCAAAACAACTTCCTGATAACTTCCCGACTGAACTATACGTCCTCGATCCAGCCAATAAACGCGATCGCAATGCTCAACAGTAGAAAGGCGGTGAGCAATAATAATCAAAGTTTTTGTCCCAGCCAGAGATTTAATTGACTCAGTCACAAGACTTTCCGTTTCATTATCCAGTGCCGCAGTAGCTTCATCCAATACTAAAATCTCTCTCTCATGGTAAAGTGCACGAGCAATGCCTATGCGTTGACGCTGTCCACCAGACAAGCGTACTCCTTGCTCACCAACCTCAGTTTTAATCCCATGAGGCAGTTGTTCAACTAATTCTTCAAGCTGAGCCGCTTTGATCGCCCTGCTTAATCTTTTCTCATCAATCAAATTATCGCTGACACCAAAAGCAATATTCTTCTCAACTGTATCGTCTATCAAAAAAATTGATTGGGGTATGTAGCCAATTAGATTTTGCCAATAACGTAAATTTTGATAAATAGATACACCATCAACCCGAATATCTCCGAGCTCAGGTTTCAATAGACCCAAAATAACATCTACTAACGTTGTCTTTCCCGCCCCCGATTTCCCCAGAAAAGCAATGGATTGACCTTTATTAATATTTAAAGAGATATTCTCAAGGGCTGTCTCTGAATTTCCCGAATAACGATAAGTGATATTACTTAACTCGACTCGATGAGCGAAAGTCATAGTGTGACTTCTAACATACCTCGGAATGTTTTTACTCCTTCTTTTCGGATTAAATGATTGCGCTATCGGCTTTGTTTCTATCTGCTTGAGATCGAGATACAACATATCAAGAGCATAGCTAGCATTTTGCATTTTGCCCATGGCATTTATAGAATGACTAACTGCTGGAATTAGTCGCATAGAAGCTACTGCAAAAACTCCCAAAATGGAAGTTATATTTTGCAAATCTGGTTCAAAGAATAGTTGAGGTATCGAGATAAAAAACAACAAAAATAAAACTAATATTGTCTCAACAATAATGCGAGGAAGTCTTTGAGTAACATGAAACAAAGTTGCTGACTTTTCATACTTAAAACACTGTTGTTGCATCTGTTGTCTGAAGTATGATTCACACCCGATAATTCTTGTTTCTTTTACTCCTCCTAAACCATGATTGATCACACAAATCATTTCTTGCTCAGCTTGGGACATTCTCTTGCCCCACCTTGCCAGTTTTTTTCTAAGTCGATAGAACAGTAAAAATGTAGGTAGTAAGACTAGCATAATCATTACTAGAAGTAGTAAATCAGTCTTAGCAAGTAGTAATAAGAGAACAAAAATAACAACCAGGTTAGCCGCCCCCTCTAACAGAGGTAATAAACACTGAAGATGAAACTTTTGAGTTTCAATGACAATATTTTTGATGATACTAGCAGTATTTCTGCTTAAGTGGAAAGTGTAAGGAACAGCTAAATAAAAATCAAGCAATTTATTTCTGATTAAGCTTTTCTGACGATGGCTAAATTTATATATATATAATTGAGCTAAAACATAGAAACAAGCTTTGAGACAAAAAATGCTAGCAATTATTATGCTTAAGATAACAATAAACTGGCTACTAGATTGCAGAGACAATTGTTGATAAGCCCAATCTAGTAAAGGAACTTTGTTGATATATTCTGGCTCGGATACCAAGCTTATAAAGGGACCTATAAGACCAATCCCTAAAGCTTCTAGTATAGAAGTTAAGATAAATACGAACAAAAGTAAAACAAGGTGTTTTCTTTTTCCTGTTAGGACATATAAGACTTTTGATAGATATTTAATCATAAAAATTACCAGGTTATTTTATGTAGTCTAGGACTTAATTTGGTCATAATTAAACATCAGCATAATTAAGTAGGTGGGTCAAATTAATTAGAAGATGGTTTGGGTAGGGTCGTAAGGTCGTATGGAAGTGGGGAATAAAAGACAGGTAACTAATTAACATCAAAACTAAGATATTCATTTTGGTTTTATATTTAGTTACGCCTACCTACTTAACTGTGACTATTGAGATGGTTTTTCCCATTATCAAGCTGTTTTTTTCCATTTTCTAGCTGGTTTTTCTCACTATCGAGCTCTTTTTCAGCGCTATTGAGATAGTTTTGAGTCTTCTGCCGACCAGCTAACATAGTTATGCCTGAGTCTACCTTCTGTTCGTTAATCACCATTCCCAACACTTTTTGGCGGGAATTTCGCAACAATTCTTTGGCTCCATCAACATCTTGTAAACTAGTTACTCCAGGACGAACCACGAAGACAATACCATCAGATAATTTACCCATAAGTACAGCATCAGCATTTCCTTCTAGAGAAGGAGCATCAAAAATTATAAAATCGTAGGCTACTCTTAGTTTCTGAACTAAAGCATCCATAATATTGGATTCTAATAATGCAAATGTATTGCCAATTGTTCCTCCAGAAGGGAGAACATCGAGATTGGGCATAATATTCTGAACAACCGCATCAAAAGGAACTTTGTTGACCATCACGTTGTCAACAGGGACATGATTCAGCACCATGTTAATCAAGCCCATGGAATTATCTAATCCCCAGACTTCATGCTGTGTTGGACATCGCATATTACCATCTATTAATAATACTCTGCGCTCTCCCTGAGCCATCGCCAGGGCTAAATTGGCACAAATTTTTGATTTGCCCTCATTAGATACTGAGCTAGTAATGGTAATTACTTTAGGTTGCTCTTCTGAACAAAAATTTAAATTTGCTTGTAAGAGCTGATAGGCATCAGCAACTGGATAGCCGCTTACATTGCCACCATTTAATCTGACAGTTGAAAGTTCTGTCTCGGCAAAATCCTCTAGACCATTCTGACTCATGTCAGGAATCACAGTCAGCAGATTATAAGGCAAAAGTTCTTTGGCTTCATCAACAGTTTTCAGTGAGCCATCTGTCATATCGACAATCAGAGTCACACCCATTCCTAGCAATATGCCGAGAACTCCACTAGCCAAAACAATTATTTTCTTTCGAGAATTAAAAGGCTCTTCGGGAACTAAGGGGTGAGAAATAATCCGAATATTCCCAATATTTTGATTTTCGGCAACATTAATTTCTTGTAACCTGACGAGTAAGGTTTCGTAAGTTGATTGAGATGTTGTTACCTTTCGTTCTAGCTCTCTAATCTCTTGCTCAAGTTGCGGCCAAGTTTTCGATTCTTGTTCGTAGCGGGACAAAGTACCATTCATTTCCGCCAGTCTTTGCTCCAAACCTATACGCTCTTTTTCAGCTTCAACAATATCTCTAACCTGGCTTTCTTGATCATCTCCTATTTGTAAATTACTCCAATTAATATTTTGATTCCCACCAGTTCGCTGCTGGATCTTTTGTTGAAGTAATTGCTTTAGATCGGCAGCTTTTTCAGTTAAATTGATTACAGTAGGATTTTGAGAGTTGAATCTAGCTTGCTCATTTGCTAGCTGGCTTTCGGCATTTTGAAGTTCTTCCAGCGTTTTTTGGATTTCTGGAACCTGACTTAAACGAGCAATAGTAGCTGCCTCATCGGCTCCTAAATTTGTCTGTCTGGTTAAATTGTCTAAACGAGCCGTAACATCAACTAATTGACCCCGAACATCATTAATTTTCTCTTTTAAATCCCCAATTACATTAATATTAGCGGAGGATTCTTCTGTGAAAGAGGTAATATTATTGGCTTCTTTAAACTGACGAAGAACTAACTCTGCTTCTTTAACGGTTTTTTCCGATTGAGGTAACTGTTTGAGAATAGACTTCCTCGCAGATGCCACCTCCGACCGATTTTCTCGTATATTCTCCTCAATGTATATCTGGACTAGTTTTTTAACTACTGCTGCGACCATTTCAGGATCGTCACCCGTATAGTTAACTTTTAAAAAATCTGTCCCTTTAGAAGCCTCTACATTAATACTCGATTTTAATTTTTCAATTGAAAGCAACTCACCTTGATTATCTTTGAGTTGTAAGCCTTCGATTGTTTTCTTCAGTGCAGTATTGGATAAGAGTATCTCTAGCTGAGCATTCAAAGGATCACTTTGTTCCGTTAAAGTGCCTATTTTTCCCGTGTCACCACCCACCCCTGTCAAGGAGGAAGTAGTACTAGTTTTGACTAAAAGCTTGGCTTCCGATTTATACAGAGGTTTTGATAACAGTGCATACAGTAGTCCCAGAGAAACAACTGCACTAAAAACTCCTAGGGTAATCAGTTTTCCCCTTTTTAAAATGAGCCAATATTTCTGAAAATTTATATCCTGGAATTGATTGTCATAGTCCATAAATCTAAAAAATACCCCATACAAACTAAAGTTTAAATAAAATGCCAAGTAGAGAATAATTTAATCTAGATAAAACCATCACTATCTAGAGCGTTCTTGTCTTTATCAACATCAAGGGTACGGTCTTGAGCAAAATTAAAAATTTTGAGTTTAGCAAAAGAGATCAATTATTATATATAGTTATTATCTAAGTTTTTAAACACTCTTCAAAGCTACGGTTAGAACATCTATCAAATAGTATTTTACCGTTTAATTTCTCAATATTAACTAAGTGGGTACCATCGCCAATTATCCTAACTATCTATGAACCTAATTTGAACAAATCATTGATCTTGTTTAAGATTTATCGCCTACTTTAAGTATTTAAGTTAGGTAACACAAGAAAACAAAAAAAGTCAAATATTATACATAATGGTGATTTTTAAAGATGATTTAATATTTTTTTTTAATCTTCATACTACATGAAATTGTACATAATAGTTAACCAAATGTGAATAATTATCGTAAAAACGAGCTGTAACTCAGGCTAGGAAAAGAATTTAGATACCTACTTTTTTGTTTATAGTTAATATTAGTAGTTAGGGTTGATTCCTGTCTATCTGGGTATGTTCATAATAAACTTTATCTCAATAAGAATTCTTGGGGTATAATTACCAAAAATACTGATATACGTACGTGTATATCATTGTGGTAGATTTATAAAAAAATAAATGTTTTTTGATATTCAAATAAATTTTAGATACTATATTAATCTATGCTTGGGTTTTTAAAGAAAGATCACGAAAACCAAAAATCACCAAAACTTGATCGGGTTTTAATAGTGGTCGAAAACCTCCCCAGTCCTTTTGATCGCCGAGTATGGATGGAAGCCACTACTTTGATCAAGGCGGGGTATCAAGTTTCGATTATCTGTCCTAAAGGTAAAGGATACGAAAAAAGCTATGAGGTAATTGATGAGATCCACATTTATCGTCATCCGATGCCCCCAGATATTAGTTCAGTAAAGGGATATCTAACGGAATATGCTAGTGCTTTATTCTGGGAATTTCGTTTAGCCAATAAAGTATGGCGTGAGCGAGGTTTTGATATTATCCATATTTGTAACCCCCCCGATTTACTATTTCTGATAGCGGGATGGTTCAAATTTCTTAAGGGGGTAAAAGTTATCTTCGATCATCATGACATCAATCCAGAGATGTACGAAGCTAAGTATGACCGCCGAGATTTCTTTTACTATGGTCTTTGTTTAGTAGAGCGTCTGACTTTTGCTACGGCAGATACCGTTATTTCTACCAACGAATCCTATCGAGAAATAGCTCTTACCCGTGGACATAAAAAGTCTCAGGATGTCTTTGTGGTTCGCAGTGGACCGGATTTATCTCGCTTTCTCGCGACCCCTTCCAACCCTATCTATCGGTGTGATAAAAAATATTTGGTGGGATATGTGGGGGTTATGGGAGAACCTGAGGGGCTTGACTATCTTTTGGAAGCAGTACGCTATCTTGTTTGCGATCGCAATATCAGGGATATTCACTTTATGCTGATGGGCAGTGGCCCAATGTTTGAACAGCTTCAGAATTTAGCGAAAGAACTCGGAGTAGCTGATTTTGTGGAATTTACGGGACGAATTTCCGATAGTGAACTGCTAGAAAGACTTTCGAGTTGTGATGTCTGCGTCAATCCAGATAAAAAAATGCCCTACAACGAAAAGTCAACAATGAACAAAATTATGGAATACATGGCGATGGGAAAACCAATTGTTCAGTTCGATCTGATGGAGGGAAGACAGTCGGCAGGAGAGGCTGCTGTCTATGCTGAAGGCAATAATGCAGTTGATTTTGCCGAGAAAATTGTTGAGCTGTTGGCAGATCCAGAAGGTCGGAAAAAGATGGGGGAAATCGGCCTGCGTCGCATGAAGGAAAGCTTGGAATGGCGTTATCAAATTCCCACGCTGTTAAAGGCTTATGGATGTGAAAATTGGCAACAGTCCCAATCTCCCAATTTACAGGATCAAACAGAAGTAATCTCTAAGCATTAATCTACTCAATATCACTTTTGACATCCTCTTCGTCTTAAAAGACAAGGATTCTGGTTATTAGTAATTAGTAGCGGGTTTAATACTAAATACTTTAAGTCTGAACCATAAAGCTTCTCAATACTATTTGATTTTCACAACCTAAATAAGATTACTATACCCACAATATACATAATCATGAAAATTACTAGAGTAGCCCAAGCAAAAGTAATGGAAAAGTCGAGAAAAAAGAAGCTAGAGCATTTTTTCTCTATGTGCAAGCGAGGCATGACGGTACTTGATGTTGGAGTATCATCAGAGAAATATCAAGGGAATTCAACCCTAAATTATTTCCTCAAAAACTTTCCCTATCCAGCTTCAGACTATACAGGGTTGGGGATTCAAGATCTTTCACAGATGAATCAATTATTTCCTCAGAAAAACTTCGTTCAATATTCAGGGGGAGATTTTCCTTTTGAGGATAATCAGTTCGATTGGGTATTTAGTAATGCGGTAATTGAACATGTTGGTTGTACCCAGAAGCAGATTAAGTTTGTCAATGAAATGTCACGAGTGGGCAAAAAAATTTTTTTTACTACCCCCAATAAATACTTTCCTATTGAATCCCATACCCAAGTAGTGTTCTTACACTGGAATGATGAATATTTCTATAAGTGGTTGAAACAGAATAAGCCCCATAGATCTAGAAAAAATTTGAATCTATTATCCAAACAAAAATTAAGAGAAATTCTCGACAAATCCCATGCAACTAATTACCAAATTCGTAGCAATTTTTTCGGAGTCCTTCCCATGACTTTTACCGTAGTTTGTCATGATTCTAATGTCGCCACAGTTTAAAAATACCGAAAAAAACCAAAATTTATCAAACCTTAGTGAATAAAAAGCAATAAAGATCAATAAATTATGAAAATCAGCATTTTCGGTCTTGGATATGTCGGTGTTGTTACAGCAGCCTGTTTGGCTAGAGATGGGCATCAAGTGATTGGAGTGGATTTAAATTCAGATAAAGTGGCTCTAATTGCTAGGGGAGAATCTCCTATTATTGAGCCAGGTTTGAAAGATTTATTGCAACAAGGTGTCCAATCGGGACATATTGAAGCAACGGTGGATGCTGAAGCAGCAGTAATGAGTTCTGACATGTCCCTAGTTAGTGTCGGGACTCCACCAATGGAAAGAGGAGAACCAGATTTAAGTTATGTGATTAGTGTCTGCAAAGATATTGCCCTAGCAGTCAAGAAAAAACAGTCTTCACACGTAGTAATGATCCGTAGCACAGTCCCCCCTGGTACTTTAAAAGACTGCCAAGATCTGATGGAAGAGGTTTGCGGACAAGGTTTAATTCAAGTTGCTTTTAATCCAGAGTTTTTAAGAGAAGGTTCGGCGATTAGGGATTATGATTTTCCTCCTTATACGATCATTGGTACCAAATCAGCGATCGCCGAAAAAGCAGTACGAAATATGTATGCCAAGGTTGACGCAAAAGTTTTGGTGGTAGAACCTGAAGTAGCAGAATTAGTTAAGTATGTGGCTAATACCTGGCATGCTACTAAAGTAAGCTTTGCGAATGAAATTGGCAGGCTGGCGAAAGCTTTTGAGGTTGATGGACGGGAAATAATGAATGTTATTGTGCAGGATGAAAAGTTAAATGTTTCTCCTGTCTATATGCGCCCTGGGTTTGCCTATGGAGGTTCTTGTTTACCCAAAGATTTAGGTGCTTTACTTTACTATGCGCGGACGAAAGACATTTTTGTCCCGCTGCTAAATGCAATTCCTGCCACTAATGACTTACAAATAGATTTGGCGGTTCAGCAAATTCTCAATTATGGACTAAAACGCATTGCCATTTTTGGCTTGGCATTTAAAGCCAATACAGACGATCTCAGAGAAAGTCCCACCGTGCCCCTGGTCAAACGTCTTCTGGGAGAAGGATGTGAGGTAAAAATTTACGATCCTGCGGTTCACCAAACCCAGTTAATGGGAACAAATTTAACTTATATTCAACAGCATCTACCCCATTTTGCTAATCTACTGGTAGCTAAGCCTGAAGAAGCTTTGGCGGATTCAGAATTGGTCGTGGCGACTCATCGTACCCCAGAATTTCAGCAGCTATTGCGGCAAGTGCCAAAGACAACCAAAATCTTTGATTTAGTTGGTGTATTTAATGAGCCACCAAAAGTACCCCAGTATGAGGGATTAGCTTGGTAGAAAAACTATGGGAGATAAAGCAAAGCTGATTTGATTAAGCTATGGACATTAATGTTGTATTTCTAATCTTTAAGCGTCCTGATACTACGGCAAAAGTATTTGAGACAATTCGAGAAGCACAACCTCGCAAACTGTTGGTCATTGCCGATGCTCCTCGTCCAAATCGACCTAATGAAGCCGAAAATTGTGCTGCTACCCGTGCCATTATCGATCGCGTTGATTGGGAATGTGACGTTTATCGGAACTACGCAGAAGTTAATTTAGGTTGTGCCAAGCGGATTTCTAGTGGTTTAGATTGGGTCTTTGAGTTGGTGGAGGATGCCGTAATTATCGAGGATGACTGTTTGCCCCACCTTTCCTTCTTTCGATTTTGTCAAGAGTTACTCCATCGCTATCAAGATGATCAACGGGTAATGTCGATCGCAGGAAGCAACTTTCAGTTCGGACGCACCATGACTCCCCATAGTTATTACTATTCCCAATATCATGATTGCTGGGGTTGGGCAACTTGGAGACGAGCCTGGAAATATTTTGACTTTGAGATGAAGTTATGGGAAGAATTGAGGGAGACTAGCTTTCTTCAAGATCATTTAGGCGATCGCCAGATGGCGCAGTATTGGCGGATCAAGTTTGATCTGGCATATGAATCCCAGAGAGATACTTGGTTTTATCGTTGGTTATATTCCTGCTGGGTGCAAAATGGGATTGCCCTCATCCCCGATCTCAACTTAATTTCTAATATGGGGCTTCATCCTGGTGCAACTCATACGATAGAAGCTGCTCCTTATTTCAATTTACCCCGCGCAGAAATGCAATTTCCTTTGCAACATCCTCCCTTTCTGTTTCCCAATCGGTCAGCTGATCGCCTCAATTTTTTAAACAGGTGTCATATAAATTTACCCACCCGTTTTACCAGAAAAATGAGAAGAATAGCCTCAGGTATCAAACAATAAAGGGGCGAAGCCCTAGCTATAAGGCTTAAGCCTTGAGATCCTCCCCGTCTTAAAAGACAAGGATTCTGGTTATTAGTTATTAGTTCAGGGTAGCTAATTAAAAACTAAAAACTAAAAACTAAATACTACGAGCAAGTAACCCTTCAGGGGTAGGCTTTACATTGTGCCCTTGTGGTAAACCCAAATCGACCGTAAGCTTTTTGATAAATTTTATAAAATATATAGACAAATCGTAATTAATGACAAATATACAGCAGCGCAATATTCAAGAATCAGAGTCTTCAACCGAACTAAAATTACCAACTATTTCTTTAGTAGTTCCTAATTATCAAGGGGGAGCAACTATTGGTGCCACCCTGGAAAGTATTCTGGAGCAGAATTACCCCAAGCTAGAAATAATTGTGGTGGATGGTGGTTCGACGGATAATAGTATTGAAGTAATCAAACAGTTCGAGTCAGATATTACTTGGTGGGTTAGTGAACCAGACTCAGGACAGTCCAATGCTATTAACAAGGGGTTTGCTAAATGTACTGGGGAGATCGTCAACTGGCTTTGTAGCGACGATTTCTTAGAACCTGGGGCATTACATACCATTGGCGAATACTTTGCGGCTGACCCTGAAATCGATGTTTTAGTAGGTCGTTGTCGAGTTGAATAC
>CALLPS010000039.1 GCA_938015355.1 uncultured Pleurocapsa sp. | reverse complement strand
TTTATCATTGTGCCAGCACTAACGATTGTGGAAGGAATCCCGATTAAGCAAGCGATTGGTACTTCCCTCGTAATTATTGCGGCGAACTCAATTGCAGGATTTTTAGGCTATGTCAATCAGGTAACTATTGATTGGCAACTTGTAATGTCTTTTACTCTAGCAGCTAGTGGGGGTACAATTGCGGGTGCTTATTTCAACCGATATGTAAATGCGAAACAACTACAACAAGGCTTTGGTTACTTTATCTTAGCGGTTGCTATCTTTATCTTAATTAAACAGTAAGTTACTGTTGAGTGTTGAGTGTTGACTGTTCATTGTTCATTGTTCATTGTTCACTGAAAAAATGCATCTATTAGATCGAGTTCGTTTAGGTTTGGCTGTTGGGGTGGCAAAAACAGTTACAGGAATAGTGCGCTCTCTCGGTTTGGGTGCTGCTTCTGTCTTACCAGGAGAAATATCTCGTCGTCTTCATCCCCGATTGTTACCGTTATTATTTGAACAAGTTAGTCAGGGTGTAATTTTGGTCGTGGGCACCAATGGTAAAACTACTACTTCCTTGTTATTAAAACAGATTTTGAGCGATCGCGGTTACACTGTAATCCATAATTCTAGTGGTGCAAACTTAATCAATGGTTTGATTACGGTTTTACTTGGTAGTGCAGACATGACTGGTAAAATTTCTGCTGACTATGCCATTTTGGAAGTCGATGAAAATATTTTGCCGTTACTTTTGAAAAACTGTACCCCTAAATATATTCTGGCGTTGAATTTATTCCGCGATCAGTTAGACAGATATGGGGAAGTAGATACTATTGCTCAACGTTGGGGAAAAGCGATTTCTCCCTTGCCAGAGAATACGACTATTGTTTTAAATGCCGACGATCCCACCCTAAGTAGTTTGGGGCAGAAGCTTCAACAAAAAGTGCTTTATTTTGGCTTGAATGAACCAGAATTATATTTAGATGAGATTCCCCACGCCGTTGATTCTATTTATTGTCCTAGTTGTGGACATCTGCTGGATTATCAGGGGGTATATCTCTCTCATTTAGGGGATTATAACTGCCCCAGTTGTGGTTTTGCCAAAAGCCCCGTTGCTTTAGCTAGTAAAGAACATCCACAAATTTTAATTGGTGTTTACAATAAGTACAATACCTTAGCAGCAAGCGTCTTAACTCAAGCCATGGGGATTAAAACTCCAGAGATATATAGTACTGTTAAAAATTTCAAAGCAGCTTTTGGTCGTGCGGAAGAATTAGAAATTGACCAGAAGCAAGTCCGTATTATGCTATCGAAAAACCCTGTGGGAATGAATGAAACGATCCGCGCTGTCAATAATATTAAAAAAACAGGGAAGTCTCCCGTTACCCTATTAGTATTAAACGATCGCATTCCTGATGGTACTGATGTTTCTTGGATCTGGGATGTGGATACCGAGGAGTTAGTTAAATTAGGTGGGACTCTGGTAGTTAGCGGCGATCGGGTTTACGATATGGCGTTAAGATTGAATTATAGTTCTGAATCAATTGATCATGAACAAACTAATTTTGCATTAGTAGTTAAAGAAGACTTGTCCGCAGCGATTAGTACGGCACTGGAATATACTAAACCAACAGAAACTTTGCATATCATTCCTACCTATTCCGCAATGCTTGAAGTTCGAGAAATTTTAGTTGGACGTAAGATTCTTTAATAAGTAAGTGGGTCAAAAATGTCTGCTACAAATAACAAGGTGGTGGAGTGGTGGAGTAGTGGAGTAGTGAGGTAGAGAGTTTTTGATTACTTAAAAAATAGTACAAAATTTTAGTTACTCACAAGATTCCTGGAAACACATTTCCCTGCTGAAAATATCTCGTGCTAAGTATTCGCTATCTGTTAATTTGATGGTTAATTTATGAGAATTGCCTGTTATAAGTTCTGGTGGAATATAGAAGTCAAAACCTAGATAATTAGGGTTATTGTGTTTGGCTTTTTTATACTGAAAATAATTTCGCAAAACATCTTCGCGCTGGGCGGGTTTGAAATATTTATACTTAAGATAATTATTATTACTTTGATCCGTAATTACTAATAAATAGTTTTCTTTGAATTCTTGAGAATTAATTATTTTATCTTTATCAGCTATTGCTTCCTTCGGTAATATTCCTGGATAATATAATTTGAAACGTTCCTGATAATCTATAAAAATGCTGAGATAACTTACTTTATTTTTAGATACCCCCCACCCTGCAATTCTATATTTATTGTCGCATTTATCTGCACAAGCTTTATTTTTAAGATAATGTTTTTTCTCTTTGGGTAAATCTATTGCTCCGAGAGGATAGTCTAACATTTTAGGTTTTTTAATTCTTTCTTTAACAAATGATTCTCCAATAGGAATTGCCGAATAATGAAAATCATCTATTCTATATGTCAAGTCATATAGAACATCATCATCTAAAAGATTAAACTTATTTAAAGCACTTAAGGCTGCTTGCTTGGCATATAAACTTTGTTCTTCACTAGCTATAATTTCAATTAAGTTTGCCGCAGTTTTATCTTGTTCATTTTTTGATGAAAAATAATTAATGCCAAATCCCAAAATAATAGGTATGGCAATAGCACTAATAGCACTCACTATGGTTTGTATATGTTGAAAGCAGCGATCAATATTTTTTTCTTTTTGTTTTTTATCCCTGCTTGCTAGTTCTTTTTGTTTGATTTGTAGCTCAGTTGTTTTGATATCTAAGTTTATTTTCTTTAATTGATAGTCAATATTTTCTATCTTGTTATTATTTGTCATATCTAGTAGCTGACGTAAGTATCAGTATTGAAGTAAAAACTATAATACTTAAGTATAATACTTGGTATGTGCACAAAATTATTACAAATCAATAAAGATAGTATCGCCACTTTGATATTCTTCCCTGAGAATCTATTCTAAATATCTAGAAATAGCCCGTTTTAAGGATCTGGCACCATATACGGGGTCGTAACCTAAAGGGGATAAAGTCAAGAGTCAAAAGTCAAAAGTCAAAAGTCAAAAAGGTGCTTTGATTGTTAATTTACCCTTTTTTTGGGATTTTTTTAAATGTTGCTCAATAATACCCAAATGGGAAATATAGGGTTATAACTGAAATATTTAAATTGTCTGATACTAATTACTACGATTATTTGTTTCATGATGGAAACTTTCAGAGAGAGTAATCGAGCTAAAAAGGCGGCATTTTTAGCTAAAAAAGATCAGGAAAACATCAGTAAAAATGGTATAGGTATTCTCGAAAATTACCGAAGTGGCTGGAGTGTGGTGGAGATAGCGGCTAAAAGCTGTGAATCGGAAGAAACAGCAATTAGAATTTCTGCAATTAGGAATTTTGTTAATCAGGTAAACTCGATTGTGGGCTTAATTAAATCCCATGTTGAAGGATTGTCTGCCAAAGACATTGCTCGACAACTAAACATTGAAGTTGGGGTTGTAATCGAAGAACTAAAGTGGTTTCAGCAAAGCAAAATTATTACTCAGAAAGGAAAGCTTTGGATACATAAAAAATATGAATAATAATAAAAGGGCTTTTTCCTAGCTATAAGCATAGAACTTAAAGTTTTTTGACAAGTAGCCTTTTTCTTTGTCAAAGATCTTAGTTAATTTTAATTTTTTTATAAAATATAAATTAATATTGACTTAAACTAAAATTACAACAAATGTTAGTAGAAGTTGTTCCTCATAATCCTCAGTGGCAACAAGCATTTAATACAGAATCACAACAAATAGAATTAGCCTTATGTCAAAATATGCTTGTTATTCATCATATTGGTAGTACGGCGATACCTAAGATTTTTGCTAAACCAATAATTGACATGTTAGTAGAAGTTAAGAAGATTGAGCTAGTAACAGAAAAAACTTCGGCAATGGTAGCATTAGGCTATGAAGCGATGGGAGAGTTTGGACTAATTGGTCGTCGCTATTTTCGTAAGGAAAATCTTTCAGGAATTAGAACTCATCATGTTCACATATATGAAACTAATTCTCCAGAAATAAAGCGTCATTTAGCATTCCGAGATTACATGATTGCTCATCCTCAAGCTGCGGAACAATACAGTTTATTAAAGCAAGAATTAGCCAAAAAATATCCCGACAATATTGAAAGTTATATGGATGGGAAAAACGATTTTATTAAAAGAATCGAAAAGAAAGCTCTTCAATGGTTAGAAGAGTCCAAAAATTCTCTATGATCATTATAGGGAGTGATTTAAACCTATGAGTGCATTGAACGAAACGAAACCATTACTGAAGCAATTAGATCGTCTGGAAGCTCGTCTTAAAGAGATTCCTGCTGAACCTGGAGTATACTTCATGCGGGCTAGTAATGGGGATATTTTATATATTGGCAAATCCAAAAAATTGCGATCGCGAGTTAGGTCTTATTTTCGACCAGCTCAAAACTTGAGTGCTCGTATTGCAATGATGGTACGTCAGGTAACAGAGATTGAATTTATTGTTACGGACTCGGAGGCGGAAGCCTTAGCCCTGGAAGCTAATTTAATTAAAAAGCATCAGCCTCACTATAATGTCTTGCTTAAGGATGATAAAAAATATCCCTATGTCTGCATTACTTGGTCAGAAGATTATCCCCGCATCTTTATTACTCGTAAACGTCGGGCAACGAAACAGCGAGATCGTTATTATGGACCCTATGTTGATACTCGTTTATTACGGGACACCCTCCATATCATTAAAGGGGTCTTTCCTCTACGCCAGCGTCGCAAGCCCCTATTTAAAGATCGTCCCTGTCTTAACTATGACATGGGAAAATGCCCAGGAGTCTGCCAGTCTTTAATTACTCCCGAAGAGTATAAGAAAATTGTCCAGAAGGTAGCAATGGTGTTTCAGGGGAGAGGAGATGAGCTACAAAGTAGTTTAACCGCCCAAATGGAAAGAGCAGTAGAGAGATTAGACTTTGAGAAAGCCGCCCAATGTCGAGATCAGCTTAAAGCTTTATATAATCTCAATGCGGATCAAAAAGTATCCCTTCCTGATGATACTATTTCTCGTGATGCGATCGCTCTATCCGCAGATGATAAACACTGTTGTATTCAATTATTTCAGATCCGTGCAGGTAAATTAGTCGGTCGTTTAGGCTTTTTCGCTGATGCTAAGTCGGGTACTTCTGGTGCCATCCTACAAAGGGTATTAGAAGAACATTACGTCACAGTGGAAGCGGTGGAAATCCCGACAGAAATTTTGGTACAGCATGAGTTACCCGAAGGAGAGATTTTAACTGAGTGGTTGAGTGAGAAAAAGGGACGCAAAGTTAGTTTGATTAATCCTCAAAGACAGATTAAGGCTGAACTAATTGAAATGGTGGAACGCAATGCCAACTATGAATTAGAGCGCACTCAACGATTCAGCGATCGCAATACTCAAGCATTACAAGATTTAGCAACCATTCTCGATTTGCCAGAATTACCAAAACGAATCGAAGGTTATGATATTTCCCATATTCAAGGGTCAAATGCGGTGGCTTCTCAAGTAGTCTTTGTGGATGGTGTCCCTGCAAAACAACATTATCGTCATTATAAAATTAAAAATCCTGAGATTAAGATTGGACATTCGGACGATTTTGCCAGTATGGTGGAAGTGATTAGTCGTCGTTTTCGTAAGTATAAGATCCCCCTTAATCCCTCTTTTAAAAGTAAGGATCAGATCCCCCCTATCTCCCCTTTAAAAGGGGGGCATAATGAGCAAGATTTTCCTGATTTACTAATGATTGATGGTGGAAAAGGACAATTATCCGCAGTGGTTAAAGTACTGCAAGAGATGCACCTATTAGATACAGTTAAAGTAGTTAGTTTAGCTAAGAAAAGAGAAGAAATCTTTTTACCTGGAGAGTCTCAACCTTTAGATACAGATTCCGAACAACCAGGGGTACAGTTATTAAGAAGAGTGCGGGATGAATCTCATCGTTTTGCAGTTAGTTTCCATCGTCAACAGCGCTTAAAAAGTAGCAGGCGATCGCGTTTGGCAGAAATTTCTGGTTTAGGTTTTAACCGTCAAAAACAACTTTTAGCTCATTTTCATTCGATTGATTATATTCGTGAAGCTTCTATAGAGAAGTTAACCGAAGCCCCTGGTATTGGTCGAGGTTTGGCACAGGAGATTTATAAGTATTTTCATCCTAATTAGTAATCGTACTAAATCCTGTTCATATACAGTGCTTAAGAGCTAGGTAGGAGGTAGTAGGTAGTAGGTAGTAAGTAGGGTTTAGGTTGATTTCCTGAGTTCAATTTATAGTAACTTTTAGCAAGCAAAGCGGGTTTTTGAAGATCCCAATTTACTAACTTACGAAGATACACGCT
>CALLPS010000038.1 GCA_938015355.1 uncultured Pleurocapsa sp. | reverse complement strand
GTCTGCGCTTGCAGGTAAATACTTACAGTTTTTAGCTCTATTTTTTTAGATCCATTACCAAAATTTATACTTATGACTACTGAATCCAATATCAAAATCAAGCTTAATAAAGTAGAAAAAGTCAAAGCAGCCAAAGATGGTTTGGATGTCAAAAATGAGCTAGAACATTTTGCGAAGATAGGCTGGGAAGCACTTGATAAGGGAGACTTAGAAACTCGTCTTAAGTGGGTCGGACTTTTTTATCGTCCAGTGACTCCTGGGCAATTTATGCTCAGAATGCGCCTTCCTAATGGCATAGTCACTAGTGAGCAAATGCGAGTATTGGCTAAGGCAATCGAACGTTATGGTGAGGATGGTACGGCAGATATTACCACTCGTCAAAATATTCAATTGAGGGGGATTCGGCTAGAAGACATTCCTGAGATTTTTAGTAGATTTAAAGAAGTAGGTTTAACCAGTATCCAATCTGGGATGGACAATGTTCGGAACTTAACGGGTTCTCCTGTAGCGGGGATTGATCCTGATGAGTTGATTGATACTCGGGAAATGAACCAAAAAGTTCAAGACATGATTACCAATAATGGAGAAGGAAACTACTCCTTTAGTAATTTACCGCGTAAATTCAATATTGCGATCGAGGGTGCGAGAGATAATTCAATTCATGCGGAGTTAAATGATCTTGCTTTCATTCCAGCTTATAAAGATGGCGTTTTAGGTTTTAACATCTTGGTAGGGGGGTATTTATCGGCTCAACGTTGTGCCGAATCAATTCCTCTAGGAGTTTGGATTCCTGCTAATGATCAAGACGTAGTAGAGATGTCCCGCGCTATTTTAACTGTCTATACCAATAATGGTGCCAAAGAAGGTTTAAGAGCAAGTCGCCCGAAAGCCCGTATGATGTGGTTGATTGATACTTGGGGAGTCGAAAAATTCCGAGCTGAAATAGAAAAAGAGCTAGGCAAGTCTCTGGCTAATGCGGCGGTGAAAGATGAAATTACTCAAGATAAGAAAGATCATTTAGGAGTACACCCCCAAAAGCAGTCAGGATATAGCTATGTTGGTTTACATGTTCCCATGGGACGTTTAGCAGCAGAACCTATGTTTGAATTAGCTAGACTAGCAGAGGTATATGGAAATGGAGAAATTCGCTTAACGGTTGAGCAAAATGCGATTATTCCCCATATTGCTAACGAAAATGTCGAAACATTTCTCAGTGAACCTTTATTAGAGCAATTCACAATTAATCCTAGTACCTTAACTCGTTCAGTTATTTCCTGCACAGGAGCGCGTTACTGTAATTTTGCTCTAATTGAGACGAAACAAAGAGCTTTAAAATTAGCCCAAGAACTTGACCAAGAATTGGATATTCCTAACCGTGTACGTCTTCATTGGACTGGATGTCCTAATGCCTGTGGACAGCCTCAAGCAGGGGATATCGGTCTGATGGGGACTAAAGTACGTCAGGATGGAAAAGCTGTAGAAGGGGTAAAGATATTTACAGGGGGGAAAGTTGGTCAAGGTGCGGAATTAGGAACTTTAATTAATAAAGGTGTTCCTGGAGATGATATTAAAGCCACGTTGCGTAATTTATTAATTGAACAATTCAACGCTAAATTAAAAGATGGTGTCGTCATCGAAGAGTCTGCAACCAAAGAGCCTCCAGCCATAACAGAAACAACCGCAGCTAATGGGAAAGAATCGACCGCAAGTTCTACTACCAAAATATTCTTTGCTAACTCCTGGAAAGAAGCAGCCTGTGGGGAAAATGAATATATTTTGGATGCAGCGGAGAAAGCAGAAATAGAGATTGAAAATAGCTGTCGTGCTGGGACTTGTGGCACCTGCTCGGCTAAAGTCTTAAAAGGGGAAGTAACCTATGAAGAAGATTATGATGCTTTAGGCAGTTTAGAATTAGGAGAAATTTTAACCTGTTGCGCTAAACCTGTTAGTTCTATAGTTATTGATGCTTAGATTCAGTTAATAGTTCTTGTCTTCTATTTTCGGGGGACAAGAAAAAAGACGCTGTGGCAAACACTAACGTCTTACAAATAAATTAAATCAATAGCAGAAGTTAAATTCTGTCTTCCATCATTTTTTGTACTGCTTCGGCAATTTGTGCGGGTTGCACAATAGTTAAACTTTCCAACTTGCCGTTATAGGGTGTGGGAATATCTTGAGAGGATAAACGCAGTACAGGGGCATCTAACTCATCAAAGAGCTGTTCGTTGATCAATGCCACCAATTCAGCGGCAATACCACCTGTTTTCATACATTCTTCGACAATGATCACTTTGTGAGTTTTCCGTACTGACTCACTAATAGTTTCCATGTCAAAAGGCTTGAGGGAAATTAAATCAATAATTTCGGGATCATAACCTTGTTTTTCGATCGCTTTAAGGGCTTGTGTACAGTGATGGCGCATCCGAGAATAAGTTAGGATGGTTACGTCTTTGCCTTCTCTGACCATTTCCGCCTTATCCAAAGGTAGAACATACTCATCATCGGGAAGATCGTCTTTCAGGTTGTAAAGTAAGACGTGTTCAAAAAACAGTACAGGGTTGTCATCTCGAATCGCTGCTTTAAGTAATCCTTTAGAATTATAGGCTGTGGAACAAGCAACAATTTTCAATCCAGGTACAGCATGAAAATAGGCTTCCAATCTTTGAGAGTGTTCCGCACCTAATTGTCTGCCTACCCCCCCAGGACCACGAATTACCATGGGAATTTTAAAGTTACCGCCAGAAGTATAGCGCAACATTCCTGCATTGTTAGCAATCTGGTTAAATGCCAAGAGCAAAAAGCCCATATTCATCCCTTCAATCACAGGGCGCAAACCAGTTAAAGCGGCACCAACAGCCATGCCACAAAAGCTATTTTCCGCAATGGGAGTATCCAATAAACGGAGATCGCCGTATTTCTTATGCAAATCTTTGGTGACTTTGTATGAACCACCATAATGTCCGACATCTTCACCTAAGACGAAGACAGTTTTATCTCTCGCCATTTCTTCGTCTGTCGCCTCTCTCAAAGCGTTAAACATTAAAGTTTCAGCCATATTTATTAATCCTTAGTCACCAACAAACAATATTATCATTACCAGCTTGTTACCATATAACTTAATCTTAGGCTTTATCGGGAAAAGCTCCTAAACTATTATCTGTCAATTGTTAGTTGTATATGACTTTAGCTACTCTCAATACTTTTCTGACCCAAGAAGAAGCCTTGGCTTTAATCGAATTTGCGATCGCTCAATCTCAAGCTGACGGCGTATTTATTAGTCTCAATGCTTGTGAAACTGCCCTAAGTCGCTTTTCCGAGAATCAGATTAGCCAGAATGTCCGCAAGAATACTTTTAGTATTACTGTAACTAGCTACTTTGGTCACCGCAGTGCTTCTGCTTCCACCACCGAATTAGACCAAAATGCGATCGCTCTAACCCTAAGACGAGCCGAAGATCTAGCTCGCATTGCCCCAGAAGATCCTGAATGGGTGGAATTATTACCGCAGCAAATCTATAGTAATCGCACCCCCGCTTTTGACGAAACTACCGCGACTCTTTCTCCCCTGAAAAAAGGCGAAATTATTCAACAGGTATGCGCTCTCAGTCAAGATGCAGGAGTTAACGGCTCGGGAACTCTTAGTACACAGGTATCTCTGAATGCCATTGGTAATTCGGCTGGATTACGGGGATGCGATCGCACCACCGAAGCGGATTTTAGCTTTACTGCCCGTGTTCTGGATGGTTCTAGCTGGAATCGTTGCACTGCCTGGAGTATCGACCAGTTACCGATTGTCGAATTAACGAAAAAAGTAATTCAAAAAGCGATCGCATCTTGCAATCCCCAGGCAATTGAACCAGGGGACTACACTGTTATTTTTGAACCTTCTGCCTTTGCTAGTTTACTTCCTTGGGTAATTTGGAATTTAGATGCTCGTGCCGCTGATGAAGGACGTTCTTTTATGTCTCTTCGGGACGTAGAAGGCAAACCTATCGGGAATAAAATTGGAGAACAGTTATTTAATCCTCTGGTTCAGATCCAGCGCGATACAGCTCATCCTCTGTTGCAGGGGGGCAGATTTTTTAGCAATGGTTTAAGTAATGAGAAAATAGATATTGTTCAGGATGGTATTCCTAAAACTCTTTCCTACAGTCGCTATTGGGCAAAAGAGCAGGACAAAAAACCCACAGGATCGATGTCTCCGATGGTAATGGCAGGTTCAGACCAAACTGTTGCTGATTTAATTGCGAGTACAGAAAAAGGTATTTTTGTCAATCGTGCTTGGTACGTCCGCTATGTTAATCCTCGTACATTAGAAGTTACAGGAATGACTAGGGATGGAACTTTCCTAATTGAAAACGGGAAAATCTCTTCCCCAATCAAAAATCTGCGTTTTAATCAATGTTTACCTGAAATGTTGCAAAACGTGGTGGCAGTTAGTCAAGTAAAACGCTGTGGTGGGAGTGTAATTCCTGGCTGTAAAGTTGAGAATTTTCACTTTAGCAGTATTACCGATAGTATTTAAAACCTAATCAGGGATATTTTAATTTGATCTGTTTCTGACAAATGATCGCATTAGATTAATTAAATAATGCGATCGCTTTTTGATTAAAATATTTGATTACGTAACTTAAAGATATGCTCCTTCCGTATCAGGACTTTCCATCCGTGGAAGACCCATACTATAATTGCGGACTCTAGCCCCAAGATTGTAGCTAATCTCACCCTTAAGCAATAAAGAACGAATAAAATGCTCTAAATCTGAACCAATGCGACGTAGATTATATTCGCTTAAATCTTGATCATTGTTTTCTTCTACCAATTGATCAAACTGACGATATACTTTTTGCAGAGTATCTTCACTCCAAATGAACTCATTATCTGGATCAACATCCAAAGTTAAAACATTTTCACTAGGAATTAGTTCATTGTCTTTTACTTCTGCACTGTAGATACGGATATGACGGGTAGTTGATTTGACAAGCATATTAATAATCTGGGAAGTTACTTTAAAAGAGTATTTTGTTAAAGGTCAGATCCAGCATAGGGACGAGAACTAGATCTTACCATTCACCAAATTTAAGTTAGGGACGAAGGTTAATTCGCCCCGACAGAGTTATATCTCAAAATCTAGCAAATATGATCTATCCTAATCCTAAATTATTTATAGGCTTTAATGCACTCTTCAACCAGAGGTTTAACCTTCTCAACATCTTCCCAACCTTGGATTTCCGTTACTTTCTTTTCGAGATTTTTGTAAGTTCTAAAAAATTCAGCAATTTCTTCAAGACGGTGAGGAGAAACATCTTTGAGAGACTTAACTTCCTTGTAACGGGGGTCTTCCACAGGGACACAGAGAATTTTCTCATCGCGATCTCCACCATCGATCATAAGCAACATCCCAATTGGTCGAGCCGCAATTACACATCCAGGAAAAGTAGGCTCATCCATCATGACCATCCCATCTAAAGGATCACCATCATCAGCCAAAGTATTAGGCACAAAACCATAATCATAAGGATATTTAACAGAAGCGAATAAAACACGATCTAGGGCGAAGGCGTTCATTTCTTTGTCAAATTCATACTTATTTTTACTTCCACCAGGAATTTCGATTAAAACATTAATTACACCAGCTTCAGGCTGAGGGGGGATAAGAGACAAGTCCATAAAATTCTCCTAAATACTAATTGGTTTATTTACAGCGGTGGTTTATGTCTAATTATTTTAAGTCTATGAGACCTAATTAAACTGCCATCAAGCATTCTACCTGATTATTGACGCTCCGCCGTCCTATAAGCCCCGATGAGGGAAAATGCGATCGCATTTTATCTTTCTGCGAGGAATGCTTGCATTTGAGGGTGAGATAATAGTTTTTCCGCATCGGCAATTATTTTATCTCCCCAAAGATTTGCTTTAAGGTATTCAGGATCGGCGAATCTTTTATCTATGTTTAAAGCAGCTTCGGCAATTGATAAGGCTTGTTCTGTTTCCCCAGAGGTGAATAGGGTTACAGCAAGCGCTAATTGAGGTTCAGCAGATTCATTGTCAACATTAATAGACTGCTCAAATTGTTGTCGCGCTTCTTCGGTTGCACCCATTTCATATTTAACTAAACCGGCTTGGTTATAGTCTGCCAGAGCTAATTCTATTTTTCCCTGATTGAAGTAAATAATACTCCGATTGACGTAAGCACTATCATTTTTAGGGTTGATTTTAATAGCTTGGTTGTAGTCCGTTAGTGCTAACTCTATTTCTCCCTGATTATAGTAAAGAACTCCCCGATTATAGTAATCATTGGCATTTTTAGGATTGATTTTAATAGCTTGGTTGTAGTCTGTTAGTGCTAGCTCTACTAATCCTTGACTTTGGTAGAGATTACCCCTATTGCCATAGGCATCAGCATATTGAGGATTTATCTTAACGGCTTGATTGTAGTCCGTTAGTGCTAGCTCTACTAATCCTTGACTTTGGTAAAGACTACCCCGATTGTAATAAGCTTCAGCATATTGAGGATTTATCTTAATGGCTTGATTATAGTCCGTTAGTGCTAACTCTATTTCTCCTCGCCTTTGGTAAAGATTACCCCTATTACCATAAGCTTCAGCATATTGAGGATTTATCTTAATGGCTTGGTTATAGTCCGTTAGTGCTAGCTCTATTTCTCCTTGATTATCGTAAAATAGCCCCCGATTATTATAATTATTATCATTTTGAGGATTGATTTTAATAGCTTGGTTATAGTCTGCCAAGGCTAACTCTATTTTTCCCTGATTATCGTAAAGACTACCCCGATTGCCATAGGCATCAGCATATTGAGGATTGATTTCAATAGCTTGGTTGTAGTCTGCCAGGGCTAACTCTAATTTCTCTTGATTATGGTGGAGAAGAGCGCGGTTGTAGTAAAAAGCAGCACGAGAATCAAGATCAATTGCATCGCTATAAGCGACTTCGGCATCTGCATATCGCTTCAGATCGGATAAGATGCCCCCTTTTGTACTGTACCAGTTGGCATTTTCGGGTTCAAGTGCGATCGCACTATCAATAGCTATTAATGCTTCCTCCAACCGATTTAATCGTATTAAAACTGAACTTTTGATTTCAAAAGCAGGGGCGAACTTAGAATTACTACTATTGATCGCTTGTTGCAAACTTGCCAAGGCTAATTCATATTCTCTTTGATACAGTAGAGCTAAACCTTCGCCATAGTGAGCCAAATGGATAAATTCGGAATCGATGTTTTTTGCCTGATCAAAGGCTACTGCTGCTTCTTCATAACGTCTTAAACGCCATAGTTGATTTCCCCTTTCTAACCAACGTTTTGGTGTCGCATTACCTTGAGATATCTCGGCTTCCAAAATAGCAGTTTCAAAAGCTTCTATTTCGGCTGAATTTAATGCCTTGGGTTTACGCTCCTGGATTAATAATTGAGAGTCGATCTTCAATCTATCTTGCAGTCCCACCAAGGTACTAGTGGGCACACCCAAACTATATCCTAGCTGGATTGATGTTGATGAACCACTTTGATTATCAATCGCAGTTTCTCCTTCTGCCAAACCATGAATACCAATTACTCTCCCTTCTCTGTCTAATACCCCACCGCCACTCATTCCTCCATAAGTAATACTGGTATAAACCATCTCATAACCACCAGCTAAACTACCTTGACTACTGGCGGAATTGGAATTTTCGTTGGAGGTGGAATTATCCCTAGCATTGACACTAAGTAAGCCTGTTTCCTTGTCCAAACCATAGCCCAAACTAAATCCCCATCGGGGTGGGATATTCTTTCCTAGTCGAGGATATCCAGCGACGAATACTGCATCATCATCTCCTAGGGGATAGTTAGCCAACTCAGCTACTTTATAGGTTTCCTCGCTAGTAAACTGGAATACTGCTAAATCCACCCCTTCTTGAGCATTGATTGTCTTCTCATCTAGGGTATATTTTTGACCATCGGGAGTCACTATCTCGTAAGTATAATCAATACATTCTTCAGCATTCTGATCTTGCTCGCAAAGTACATGATTGGCAGTTAAGACAGTGTAAATATTTCCCGATTGAGCAATAATTATTCCTGACCCATTTGCCCCACTGCTACTATCAATTCTGACGGTGATTTGCTTGGCTTTAGTTTCTAAATCTGCTAACCATCCCGTTAATTCAGTATTGCCAATATCTGCCACAGTTTCGGGCAAAGGTAAAGCGTAAGCCTTCATTATTTCTGGATTGAGTTGGGTCAAGAGACGATGTAGAGATAGTCCCCAACTCAAAGATCTAAATTCTTCTATTTCGGCTGGGGTTGGTGTTGTCCCGTCTTCATATTGATAGACTGTATTCAGAATCGGAAAAGCGGCAATACCATTAATCCCCACTAAGTCCCCTAATTCATCAAAGATTGCCCCACCACTCATTCCTTGAACAACATTGTTGGTATAACCAATACGATAACCTTCTATTAAAGGCTGATCAGTAATCCGCTCAATTGTTCCTGATTCAACGGTAAACTCTCCTGTATCTGCTGCATAACCAACGGCATAGATCCGTTTCCTTTCGTTGCCTGCATCAGCACTGTTAAGCTTTACTCGTTCATAATTATTATTGCTATTAAAGGTAAGCAAAGCAATATCATCATCAGAAGTAATCGGCTTATCAACAATACTTGCTTGATGATTCATGCCATCTTCAGTCTGGATAGTGAAACTTGACCGATCTTGAATCACATGATTGTTAGTGATCACTAAATATTGATCACCCTGTTTACCAATTAATACCCCTGAAGCCCGATCATTATTACTACTGGTAATCTTGACAGAGATCGATCGCATGTAGGCTTTGAATTCTGGATCAATTTCTGATGCGACTAACTGTGTCTCTTGTGCAATTACTGCTTCAGGAATAACTGGCGCAGAAAATAAAGTTAATAAGGCGATTAGGGGTAAATAACTTTTCATGGCTATGGGGTTAGATTGAAATGAGAAGAGGGTAGAGATCCCCCTATATGCGAAGCGGTATACCACAAGGGCACAATGTCCTTTAGGAAATCCCCCTTACAAAGGGGCACTTTGATCTGCTCCCTTCCTTGTTAAGAGAGGCTAGGAGGGATCTAAAACATAGAGCAACTAGTAACAATAATTAATTGTTCAGAGATCCTACACAGGGGACTTTGATCTGCTCCCTTCCTTGGTAAGGGAGGCTAGGAGGGATCTCAGAAATAGCAAAATTAAAACTTTATTTAGCAATCAAATCCGCTTCAACTGTGGGGGCATTTTCTAATAATCCCGCAATATCGACATAAGTCCGCCCTTCAGCATTTTGATAGATGACGGTATCTTTGACGTTTCCTCGAAGAATTCCGTTGAGTCCTGCAATGACATCTTCTGGATCACTACCAGCCCTAATTTGGAACAGTTGATTTTCACCGCTACATTGCTCTTGTTTGTCTAATAAGGCACAGATAATGGGATAGCCAGCACTTTCACCGTTAGTAAGATAGTTCAAGCGTCCATCTTTATAAAAATCCTGAAACTTCCCAGATACCGAATCACATCTTCTTTCGGGACTCCAGGCTGCAAGGTTACTTGTCCAAGCTACAACTGGCACACTGGCTTTTCTTTGGGGAACATACGCTAATGTGGTGGGAATATCAGAACCCGTTTCGGTATCAGAAATGCTACCGCAATAGAAACTTACTCGATCTTTAGGATGTTGACTATTATCTGCTTCTTTGACCTCAATTCCCGCATTACCAGATTGAGCCAGGAAGGGAATAGAAATAAGGCTAAGAGTGGCTAAACTCCATAGCGAAATAAGACAAATTGATTTGATATTCATGGAATAAGCTTGTTGCAAATTGCTGGTCAGATGAAACTTGATTGAGATAAAGTATCTTTCTAATTGTGATATTACAATTTTTAAAATCTAATTACAAGTAATTTTAAGCCGACTCAATTTATATATATTCAATATTGCCCTGAAGATATCAATAACAAACCCAATCAATGCATAAAATCAAGTATTTATTTGTTAATAGGTTTAAATTAAATTTCAACTAAAAATAAATTTATAATAATAATTATTGCAATAAAAATGAATAGAGAATATCCATATTTAGAGATTACTAAGCTTAACAGTAGTTAATATAACATTGGACTAAAGAACATTATTACCAAGCAAATAAAATCAGAAGTTGACATTTCTTTGGGTAGACAAAGCAATAATCATATTGTCTTAAATGATCCATAAAAGAAAATATCCCGACATCATTGCAATACTTTTTGGTTAGTCTCTCAAATTATTTTGTCCGCCCCCTATATGGGTCACGGTTTCCTTTAGGAAATCCCCCAAGCCTGGGGGACTTGTATAAATCTTGCTTCCCCAAATTTGAGGATTAATTAACAGTCGAGGCTATCTTTTGGAGCTTAAAATTATAGAGTAATGCTTTATTTGCCGTAAATAAAAACCATGCAATCACCACTAGGTTTACTTACCGTCGATGACTATCTTAAATTTGAGCAAGATAGTGAAGTGCGTCACGAATATGTGGCGGGACATATTTATGCTATGGCTGGTGCCAGCGAAGAACATAACCTGATTGTGATTAATCTTGTTTCCATATTACGTCCCCATTTACGAGAAAGTTCATGTCGAGCCTTTGTTTCAGATATGAAAGTGAAAGTCAAGCTACCAAGTACAGAGATATTTTACTATCCCGATCTCTTAGTTACTTGCGATCGCACTGACAATGAAAGATACTTTAAAAGCAATCCTAGTCTAATTGTGGAAGTTCTGTCTGATTCTACAGAAACTACAGATAGAAGGGAAAAACGACTGAATTATCAAACCCTCAGCAGCTTGCAGGAGTATATCTTGATTTCTCAAAATGCGATCGAGGTAGAAGTTTACCGCAAAGATCAGCAAGGAAACTGGACAGTAGAATCTTTAGGGAAAGGCGATAATTTACAGCTAAATTCCGTGGGATTAAATCTCACTATGGCAGCTATCTATGAAGATATTTTTTAGAAGTATATGACTTCTAATGCTTCAAAATCCACACTGATCAAACCGCGACAATAATCTACCCCGCTCGCGAATACGTAATTCTTGCTGCTCAATATCAACTCTACCTGGACTAGGCAAATGCCCCACAGGAGCAATATCGGTAAACTTCAGATCGCCATATAAACTCCAAACGCCAAAGGTTTTCCAGCCTACCTTATCGCCAAAGGCTTCATAAGTAGCTTGAGTGTAGTCATCAAATTCATTTCCTGTTGCCAGGTAAACGTCTTTTTGGGGAGTGTAACCAAATCTACCCTGACTATTACTTGTCCAAAGCTGATCAATAGTTTGTAGGGATTCACAAGGAAACTTATTAATAGATTCCGTATCCAAAGCACTACTTTTTCGGGCAATTTGTAATATAATGCGATCGCTTTCTTGATCAGCCTCTTGCCATTGTTTGTTTTGCAGATATGTTTCTAAAGAAGCATAATCAACTTTTATCGGCTGTTTAAAATATCGCCACGCCAAAATTCCACCGACCATTAATAAAACAATCGCACTTAAGATACCTGGGATTAATTTAGTTTTAGGTTGAGGAACAATTTCCGTTTCATCAGGAGGATCAGAGTCGGGAATAATTTCCGTCTCATTAAGAGCCTGAAGTACTTCTTTGGCATCACCATAGCGATTTTGAGGTTGAAAGCTGATCATTTTACTCAAAACAGTTTTCAGCCGAGAACTAATTTTTAGCTGTTGCTCATTGACAATCTGTTCCCATCGACGCGAATCTTGGGGGAAGTTTTCCGAACTTAAACCCGTTAGAGCTTGAATTGCTAACATTCCCAGAGCGTATATATCACTATACTTACCTGGATTCCCCATGGCTTGTTCTGGAGACATATAACCAGGAGTACCAATAGCAACCGTTGAATCCTTTTTCTGTTGAGTATCTACATTGACAACCCTTTTGACTGCACCAAAATCAATCAAAATTAATTTATCGTCTTGCTTACGGCGCATGATATTAGCAGGTTTGATATCTCGATGAATATTGCCTTCTCGATGGACTACAACTAATATGGCTAATATTTCTTGCAACAGACTGATTACTTTAGCCTCACTCCATTTTTTTCCTGGCTTAAATTCCGAGGTTAATTCTTGCCCTTCCACAAATTCCTGTACGAGATAAAACTGTCCATCTTCTTCAAAATAAGCATAAAGACGAGGAATGCGATCATGTTCTCCTAATCTGGATAGAGTCTCTGCTTCCTCCGTAAATAATCTGTTTGCTATTTTAATGGCGACGGGATCTAAGTTTTTTGGCGACAGATGTTTAACAACACATTTGCGTTGACCAGGAAAATCAAGATCGCTCGCTAAATAAGTATCGCCAAAGCCACCACCACCAATAAGTCTTGTGATTTTATATCTTTGTCGTAGAGTTTGATCAAGCAGCATATTATACTAAATCCGATTGATAAAAGTAACGATTGATTTTTACTGGCTAGATATGGTGTAACCAAGCACCTTTCAGATTTCAGACTTCAGACTTCAGATTTCAGATTTCAGATTTCAGATTTCAGATTTCAGACTTCAGACTTCAGATTTCAGACTTCAGATTTCAGATTTCAGACTTCAGATTTCAGATTTCAGATTTCAGATTTCAGACTTCAGACTTCAGACTTCAGACTTATAAAACAAATAAGTAACCTCTACGAATAGGATTTAGTATTACTCGTCAAGAAACTATCCCTCAAACGATTAGAGAATTGGTACTCACTTATATTACTATGGAGTTTCTCCGTAAGGATCTAGCTGGTATACAAGTTTAGTTTTTGTTTGGTTTTTAATTTTTTAGTCTCTTTGATGAGAAAACTGATAAGCCCCAATGAGAGAAAATGCGATCGCAAAAGCCAATAAAATCGGAATGGTATACCAGGGAAACTCAGCCAGAGGTAAATAAGCGGCAGATCTTAATCCCATGCTGGTATAACTAAGGGGCAAACAATAGACAACTATTTTTAAAACAGCAGGTAAGCTATTGGGATCGAAAAAAGTTCCACCGAGAAAAGACATGGGGACAATCAGGAAATTATTGTATAAACCAACGCTCTCTAATGATTTAACCCGCAGACCAATAATTACTCCCAATCCCGCAAATACCCCACAGTTAAGAATTAATAGAATCAGAAATAAAGGATTGAGAAAACTGGTTATTTTCCCTGTAAATAAAATTGCCACGAAAATTACCGACGCAGCAGTCATCATCCCCCGCAGAATACCTGCCAGCATTTTACCTAAATGCAATGCCAAAGGATGAACTGGCAACAGTAATAATTCCTCAAAAGTCTTGTTAAAAAGGCGATCTCCACAAATAGAAAAGGTAGTGCCACCAAAGCTGATCGTCATCGAGGAAAGTGCTACCATTCCAGGCAAGATAAACTGGAGATAATTGGCTCCTGCACTAGGCTCAATGGAACGGTCAATAGTACTACCCAAACCCAAACCGAAAGCAAAAATATAAATTAAAGGAGAAATTAAACCTGTCGCTGCTATCTGAGGTATTCTTGCCCTCAAATCTAACCACTCTCCCCAAAATACAGTTAAAGTGTCGTCTAAAATAGTTTGAAACTTGGACATAGTAAACTTGGGAACAGTAAACCTCTTTCTGTTGCGGAGATTACTCTTAATCGAAGATTGTGATTTCACTAATTAAAACTTTTAAAATTAAAATTACTAATATTACGAACAATTATTATCCCTAAATACTTTATCAGTTAATAGTCAACAAAATA
>CALLPS010000037.1 GCA_938015355.1 uncultured Pleurocapsa sp. | reverse complement strand
TTTAACGTTGTTAACTTATGTTAACGTTTCTCAGGAAAAATTTACCAGGTATTTTTTGAAAGCTTTTTTATTCACCTTTTACAGTAGTAGAGTGTCAACTTTGTTTTGGGGAATGGCATGATTAAATTTTCTCCCTTGTCTCCCTTGTCTTTCTTGTCTCATCTCAACCCCTCAATTCAAACTTGGTAGACTAGTAGTCACTCAGGTTACATAAGAAAACAAAAAGCGTGGCTCAGATAGAATCTTGTTTCCATCGGATAAAACCACGCAGATTAATTTTTCAACTTACTTTTGGGGGTGGTCAGCCCCTCTCTTTCGGGGAAAGGAATTGTCAATTGATCAAAATCTCTTGGTTTATCTCATAAACCAAGAATAAAATGGCACCGCCCCTAGGATTGAACTAGGCTCCAACCTCTACTACATTTCACTTTCCCTTGAATAACAGTATTGAGATACTGCAACCTGATGCCATACTTGCTCCCTAACTCTTTGGCGGTACAATGCTCGAGAATATTTCTTTTTTCATTTTTCCAACTATAAGTTTTCTGATAAAGATTCGCATCTGTTTGTTTAACAGAAGATAAAACTCTTGGAGTCGGAATAAATTCGGTTATCGAATCTTCTACTAGAATCACTTGAGCAACTAATTCTCCAATTTCTTGATTTGTAGCTGCCAAATTCAACCTTTTCATTCCATCTTTGACATTGAGTTTTTTCATCCCAAATCGGCTTTTTGTTCCATCGGTGGCAAATATGATGGGATCTTGAACACCGTTTTCCATAAGACTTTGGACTAGTTGTGGATCATTGTAGTTTTCTGTTGGAACTAGAAGCACAAGATCTTTTAATGCAGCTTGATAGGTGATTTTTTTCATGATTAACTCAGCTCTGTCATTGTTAATGGGAAGAAACATCAATCAGACAAATTCTTCGTGGCAAGACCCATACAGTTGATTAGGATAATCATTGCTTTGGAGGAGATTTCTAGATTGAAGTTTAGATAGTATTGTTTGAAGCCAGAGGGCAAAAAATAATTCGATTGTTTGTTAAGTGTCTAGCAATTTTCCTGTTTAGTACCGAGTCATAGCCTGAGAATTTTCTAAGTAGAAACTCTTTGGGATGAATGAAGTCTTAACTCATATATTCTATTCACCTGCGCAATTTTACTCATCCGTATTATCACTGATTTTTAATCGTATTTAATAGAAGTATAAAAGACTTAATTTATAATTTATGCTAGTTTTAATACCTAACTATAGTATACACTTTCATTGGTATCTAATAGCAAAATGTGGTTTGTTGCTATTAAAAATAACGTAGTCGTCCTTAGAATAATAGCTCAATCATTTTCCATAGAACAGCCTAAATGCATAGCTTTTAGCCCAATACCTTAAGTACTGAAAACCAAGATTGCAACTTATGTTTTACAGAATAAGGTAGGCATAAGCAGCAGAACAAAATATTAATAAAAAGTTAATATTTGATTCAATATTAATACTTTGATCAATACAAAAAATGGGAGTTAGATGCAAAAAACCTGTTTTAGCTAAAAATTAGCGATCGCGTATTTTTACGGCTGGATAATTACGGAGTCAACTCAAGTCAATTTGATTGCTTAGAGAAGAGCAAAAAATCAATCTAATCGAAAGCAGCTTGTAAGTAATTTTTAATAGTTAATCGATAATTATCAATGGTGACAGACTGATTAATCTGAAGTTGATTGATGTTCTCAAATATAGATGGGGAACTGATCCCAGGAGCGCAAAGTTGATAACCGACTAATCCCACATCAAAGCGGCAGGGTAATTCTGCTAAATGAGGATTTTGGGAAAGGTAAAGAGTTGCTGTATGTATTATTTTTTGCTGCTTGACAGCATTAATTGCCAGTAAGCCATTTTCATCCCAGTTGTGAGTACTACGAGTCTTTACTTCAATAAATGCGATCTCCTTTGTTGCTTTGTTCTGAGCAATGAGATCGATTTCTCCCCAGCGACAATGCCAATTTTGCGACAGCAGCTCATAATTCTGGAGCTGTAACCATCTTCCGATAAGTAGTTCTCCCAACACCCCAATTTGGTTCATCTTAAATTTCGCATTTTCGTATATTTTCTAATAAATCTTATTCGCACTAACTCAATTCACTTCGAGTGTGCTGTCTATTTCGCTACAGAATAAGAATATTCATTTGAGAGAAGTTGAAAGAGTAGTTCAACAGTTTTGAAGGTAGACTAAACATGGCTGGACAAAAAATTTTTAACCACGATATCATGCATTGTACTCATGATGCCGTAAGCGGTAATTATCTGTATTCTGGCAGAGTATTAGGCATAAGTGAACCTGAAGACTTAATTCAACTGCATCCCGAACTTCAGTCTCAATGGAGTGCGATTACATCTCACTATGACAGTATTGGTTTGAGTCACAGCCAAAATCCAATTTGGAACGTTTCTTTCGAGCAATTGAGGCATTACCCTGAATACGAACCCTCAGTATTTATTTTTGGTGATGCGCTCCATCAAAATAGTAAAGATGACGACTGGTTTAAGGATCGCAATCAAGACTGGCAAGATGTGGTTGAATTTATTAATTCCAAAAATAATTTTATTAATTTAGCAGCAGAGCTAGAGGTTAAAGTCCCTTTGACTCTTTGCGCTGATAATCAGACACAACTGAAAGATTATAGTGATATTCCTTTCCCTTGCTATCTTAAGCCTGCTATTTCAGTAGATGGTGTGGGAATTTATCGTTGCGAAAACTCAGAGGAATTGAACGATGCCCTAGCTAAATTAGATCAGAATATCCCCTTGCAGTTGCAGCAAGAAGTCATTGCCATTAAATTTTTAAACATGCAATATCAAGTAAAAGAAGAGCAGGTTGAACCTTTAGCTGCTACAGAGCAGATCTTAGACGGCTTTGCTCATCAGGGCAATCGTTATCCTACAGCCTACCAACCTTGGTCACTAGTTGAGCCGATGGCACAGTGGATGGTTAAGAAGGGAATGAAAGGCATTTTTGCCTTTGATGTTGCCACAGTAGCAACTGATACAGGGGTTGATTACTTTGCTATTGAGTGTAATCCTCGATTCAACGGAGCTTCCTATCCCACTGGCATTGCTCAAAAGCTGAATATTAATCAGTGGTGCAGCGACAATTTTGCTACCAAATATCGTTCACTAGATGAGATTGATCTAGGGGATTTAGAATATAGTTCTAGTACAGGAATAGGTGCAATTATTTATAATTGGGGCAGCATCTTGGTTGGCAAACTTGGCTTTTTGCTAGCTGGCTCAATTGAACAACAAGAAGAACTTCGACAATTACTCAAACACAAGCTTAACTGATTACTGTTGACTACATTAAGGATTTACTGGCTGAGTTAACCAGGTTTGATCATCTTGGAGAGTATAAAGGCAACGTTGTTGGGGATCGCCTCTTAGTTGCAGGTGATCAATTTTCTGGGGAGTAAGCAATAGTAGACAGAAATTTTGTGCTGGGGAATTTGCATCAAGAGACTTTACTTCAAAAGCAGACTTACTTGCTGCTGGTTTAGCGGGATCTGGCCAAGCAAATTGCGATCGCGCGGCATCGGAGAGGTCGTACCAAGTACTCTGGCGAGCTTTTTGCAGAGTAGGATCTTGTTCGGTACAAGTAACTACTTGAAGGTTTCCCATAATCCGAAACTGTTCCCGAGTTTCTGTGAAATACCAGCATATTTCAGCCTGAGATTGATGTTCAAGCTCCTGAATCTTGGCACTACGAGCATCAGTAATAATTTTCAAACGATTCTGTTGATCGTCAAAAAATCCGCGAAAAACTACAGTACGATTAGCAGGATATCCTTCAGGAGTAACGGTGGCTAATTGAAAATAGCGGGAATGAGGTTTAGAGCGATTATGGTGTAAGTTTCGAGATAAAAGCGATCGCCAAGGAGCAAGCATTAGGTGGGTAGTAGGTAGCAGGTAGTAGGGAATTACTTTACCCTGTAGCTAAATAAAAGCGATAGTAGCCAAATAGATAAAATAGGTCGATCGCAATTACAATTCCTTTTGTCCAGGGTGAATTGAGAAGACTAAGAGCAATGGGGTTAACTCCCAGCACTAACGCCATTTCGATAAACGCTACAATTTTGCCGAAGTGATTGGGATCCCAATAAGAAAAAGGACTAATAAAACGATAGTTACTGAAAGGGAAGAAGTGACGATGAGCATCATCATTGTGGACAGGTAAGTCTAGAAGAGAATGACAAACCATACTAATACACAAAATTATTCCTGGTTTCCAATCGAGACGATAAAAAATAGCTGCGCCAATTAATGCCAGAGGAATAGAATGGAATAGAGCGAGAATATTCTGCCAGAAAGGCTCATAATAAGCTTCTGACCAAATTTTACCTTCGGGCATTTTATAGATAAACTTGGCAACAAAATAAAAGATAAATATTGGTACGTCAGGAAGAATCGCGCCAATAGCGACTGCTATATTATTCTTCGGGGCGATCGTTTTTCCGAGTAAAGCCAGATTGAGAAG
>CALLPS010000036.1 GCA_938015355.1 uncultured Pleurocapsa sp. | reverse complement strand
TAGGTTTTAGAATTGCTTGTCTTGACAGGCTATTCTTTATCATTAAACTGATGTTACCTCTGGCAAGTTTTGATTACATTCGTATAAACACTGAGATTTAATTGTCGTTAAAAATCTTGTGGTTGTTTATACTTGGTTTTTTCCCTTCGGAATGTAAAAATGTCTATTTCTCGTCTGTTATCAAGACTTAATCAGAGTTTTTCCCAGTTTATCAGAGCAAATAGTTGGCTAATTACGTTGTTAGTTGTTCTTGGTTTGATATTTCAGTTTGCTATCTTAGCTGGTAAGACTCAGCAGCCTGTTACGATCAGGACTTTAATCAGTGCCAATGAAGCTCAGACGCTACAACCTTTAGTAAATAAATTTAATCAACAGCATCCAGATATTAAATTTGAGATTGTTGAAGCTCCTAGTGATAGTAATCAAGTTGAAGATCTCTATACTTCTTCTTTTTTATTAGGGAATTCACCCTTTGATGTGGTCTACATGGATATTGTCTGGACTCCCAAGTTTGCTGCTGCGGGATGGTTGAGGGATATTTCTGCTCGCTTATCGAAAACTGAAGCAGAGACCTATTTAAAGGGGGATATTGCGGGAGGAATGTATCAAGATAAGCTTTATCGCCTCCCTTTTCGTTCTGATGCGGGAATGCTTTATTATCGGCGGGATTTACTCGAAAAAACAGGATATGCACCCCCTGAAACTTTTACTGAGTTACTAGAAATTTCTCAGGATCTACAGCAGCAAGGTTTAGCGGAATGGGGTTATGTTTGGCAGGGGAAGCAATACGAAGGGTTGGCTGCTATGTTTGTCGAAATATTACAGGGTAACGGCGCTTTTTGGGTTAATCCCGATACCTTAGAAGTTGGTTTGGATCAGCCAAGAGCGATCGCCGCAGTTGAGTTTTTACGCTCAGCGATTATCAGTAATGTTTCTCCTTCTGGGGTAACTAATTATGGGGAAGAAGAGACTCGTTTACTGTTTCAAAATGGCAAGGCGGCGTTTTTAAGAAATTGGCCCTATGTCTATAGTTTGGCAGCAGAATCGGCGATCGCAGGAAAATTTAATATTAAGCCCATGGTTCATGCTATAGGTCAAACTAGTGGGGCAACTCAAGGTGGTTGGGGATTCGGAATCGCTACTAGCAGTAAACACCCCGATGCCGCCTGGCAGGTAATGGAGTTTCTCAGCAGCGAAGCTTCTCAAAGAGAATTTATTTTAGATAGTGGTTTTGTCCCTAGTCGTATCGCCCTGTTTAGTGACCCCGAAATTGTCGCTAAATATGATTACTATCCCCAACTATTAGAAGTGATCGAAAGTTCCGCCCTTCGTCCACCAATTCCCCAATATGCTCCCGTCTCAGATATTTTACAGCGTTATTTAAGTGCCGCTATTTCAGGCAAAATGACCCCTGAAAAAGCGATGAAGAAGGCGGCGAAGGAAACCCGTAACTTGTTGAAGGGATGAGGGATAAGGGATAAGGGATGAAGGATGAGGGATAAGGGATGAGGGATGAGGGATGAAGGATGAGGGATGAAGGATGAGGGATGAGGAAGGAAGGAAAGAAGAGTAGAGGAGATAACACATGATAAATAGTAGATGACGAATGACAAGTAATAAACAAGAGAAACTTACAGGCTGGTTGATGCTGTTTCCCGCCTTATTTATTTTGGGATTGGTATTTATTTATCCCATTGCCAGGGCGTTTTGGTTAAGTTGGTTTACCGAGAATTTGGGGACTCAATTACAGCCTGTTTTTGCTGGGTTGGGAAACTATCAACGAATGTTAGGAGACGGGCGGTTTTGGCAAAGTTTAGGTAATACTTCTATCTTTACTGTGGGTAGTGTGATCTGTGAGTTACTTTTGGGCTTAGGGGTTGCTTTGATCTTAAACAAATCTTTTTTTGGACGAGGAGTTGTACGGACAATTGCCATTATTCCTTGGGCATTACCGACTGCGGTGATGGGGCTAGCCTGGGCTTGGATCTTTAATGATCAATATGGCATAGTCAATGATATTTTACTTCGGTTAGGCCTGATTGAAACTGGGATTAACTGGTTAGGCACACCTTCCTTAGCAATGATTACTTTAATAGTTGCTGATGTCTGGAAAACTACTCCTTTTATCAGCATTATTCTACTAGCAGGTTTACAGTCTATTTCAGAAGACTTGTATGAAGCTCATAAGATGGATGGAGCAACTCCCTGGCAAAGTTTTTGCCAGATTACTCTTCCTCTCTTGATGCCACAAATTCTGATTGCTCTCTTATTTCGATTTGCCCAATCTTTTGGGGTGTTCGATTTAGTACAAGTGATGACTGGAGGGGGACCTGGTGGCTCAACAGAAACAGTGTCTATTTATATTTACTCTACGGTGATGCGCTATTTAGACTTCGGCTATGGCGCAGCTTTGGTGGTAATTACGTTTCTCTTGTTAGTAATCGCCGTCGCAATTATTTCACTGCTGCTGAAAAAAGTCCGTGCTTAAGCTAGTCTGATTAGTCTGATGAAAATTTATGTTTATCTTATATTCACAAGATGCTTGATGCTTAATATCAAACCTCTTAATCTTTATGAATCAGGCAATATATTCCAGGCTTGAACAATCATTTCGCTCAACCACCTACGACGTGCGGGATCTAAGACTCGATCATCTTGCAAAATACTGGTAGTTAATTCCTCAAGAGATTGCCCCTGAAGACGTGCCATCTTAACCACTCCTGCGATCGCAGTAGCAACAACTTCTTCATTAACGGGATTATTTTTAAGAGCCAATATTTCTTCTGTGTTATTAGGGATGAGATAATCCATAGATAGAGTCCATGAAATTGGGAAGCAGACTTAAAAAATGTAAATTAATATTTAATTTTATTTCGGTTTGCAACCGAAAAGCGATAGCTCGCACAGTCTAGCTCAACTAATGTTTAATCTGCCCTTGTTTTGTAATTTCTTAAGAATATATTAATGTTTATCAAAGAGTTAGCATATATTGAAATACCAACTCCCAATACAACAGAAGTAAAAAACTGGTTGCAACATACGTGGCAAGGGATTGGGGGAGTAAAAGTCATTACCCCAGATGGAATTCGACTTCAGTTTGAATCATCAACTGATAGTGAACTATCAATTTTTGTCTGGCAATTACAACGCACCAGCTACCTAAAAATTTTTCAATGGGGACAGGAATCAATACCTCAAGGGAATAGAATTAAGCAGCAATTGCTCTGTGATATCAGAACTGCATTTCCCCAAAAGTATCCTGTTCCCCCAGAAATCGATTTATCACAACAGTCAATTTTTTCAGCTTTAGCGGAAGACTATCCCGAGACAGTACGCTTCTTTCAGAAAATGCCCAATGGAGAATACGATCTTAATCGGGTTTATTGGTGGGAAAAACGTTGGCGCGAAAGTGTCAAAAATCCGCAACAGCCTCAAACAGTTATTTTCGAGGGTAACTCTTGCGATGATCCCCAGGAATACGATTTGATCTACATTGGTGGTGCCCTAGGAGTAGTTCATGCGGCGGTAATGGCACTGAAAGGCTATCGAGTACTGCTGGTGGAAAGACTCCCTTTTGGCAGAATGAATCGAGAGTGGAATATCTCTCGGGATGAGTTTCAAAGCTTAATTAATTTGGGTTTGTTTACTCCTGAGGAATTTGAGTCTGTTATTGCCACCGAATATGTGGATGGTTTTAGTAAATTTTTTGATGCCTATAATCCGCCTCATCTCAAGGCTGCGGTTTTGCACACTCCTAAAGTACTTAATGTGGCAATTGATGCGGAAAAACTATTACGCTTTTGTGGAGATAAATTACGACAGGCAGGGGGAGATATTTGGGATGAAACAGAATTTATCCGTGCTGATATTTCTGATACTAGCGTTACCGTCAAGCTAACCCATTTACCAACCCAAGCCAGCAAACAGGCAACTGCCAGGCTGCTGATAGATGCCATGGGGACAGCTTCCCCCATCGCTTGGCAACTTAATGGTGGTCGAACTTTTGATAGTGTTTGCCCAACAGTGGGAGCAGTAATTGCCAGTGGTTTTGCCCCTGAAGTGTGGGATCGAGATTACGGTGATGTCTTAAACTCCCATGGCGACATATCCAGAGGAAGACAATTAATTTGGGAATTATTTCCAGGGGGGAATGGAGAACTAACTTTTTATCTTTTCCATTACCATCAAGTAGATCCCGAAAATCCTGGCTCTCTCCTCGAAATGTATGAAGATTTCTTTACCATTTTGCCAGAGTACCGCCGTTGTGACATGGAGCAGTTAGTCTGGAAAAAGCCCACCTTTGGTTACATACCTGGACACTTTAGCACGAGCGATCGCGATCGCACTGTAGCATTTGATCGCATAGTCACCATTGGGGATGCTGCTTCTTTGCAGTCTCCGCTAATTTTCACAGGATTTGGTTCTCTGGTACGTAATCTAGAACGTCTGACTACTTTATTAGATACGGCGCTGCAATACGACTTATTGACTGCTAAACATCTCAACCAAATTAGAGCTTATCAAAGCAATATTTCTGTTACCTGGCTGTTTTCCAAAGGCATGATGGTACCGACAGGGAAAACCTTACCTCCCCCAAGAATTAATTCTATGCTCAACACCTTTTTTGGTTTATTGGCAAATGAACCCCCAGAAGTTGCTGACACTTTTATCAAAGATCGTACTGATTGGTTTACCTTTACGAGACTGGCGTTAATTGCTGCCCGTAAAAACCCCGCTATGCTAGTCTGGATTCTGGAAATGGCTGGCAGTAAAGATATGCTTCGTTGGCTAGGTTCATATTGGTCTTTTAACCTCGATGCCCTGAGAAATCTACTAATGGCTCGTTGGTTTCCTGGTTGGCTGAAGCAGTCTCAGCCATGGCTGGAACAGCAATATCCTGGTTTATGGCTCAAGCTGCTGAGTTTAAATTATCAGTTACGCAAAGCCAAATGAAGTTATCTAAAGATGAAATACAAATAAGAAAAAGAAGCTCCATCAATAAGATGTGCTTCTTTCAACTATATTACCGAGTTGATAGCAATAGTAGATGATTTATCTACTATCACTGTATTTATTATTTCACGACTTTTTTCCATCCCATCTAACTTTATCCAATCTTCGCTGCATCCATATCGGAAATATATATTTTGGCGTTGCTGATGAGAATTTTATTGATCTATTCACGAAATTTATTCTCTTGAGCGACCATCTTCGCCGCAATCGCACCACCGATAAAACCAAATAAGTGTCCTTGCCACGAAACCCCAATCTTTGACGGAAAGACTCCCCAAATAAAGCTACCGTAGGCGATGGCAACAAAAATTGATAAGGCGATTGAAGGAAAGTTTTTCTGAAAATAGCCCCGCAATAGTAAAAACCCTAAATAACCATAGATGAGGATGCTAGCGCCAATATGAACTGAGTCAGGAGAACCGAATATCCAGACTCCAATACCACCAACTAAGGCACTCATAATTGACACAATATAAAAGTCATTGGTGTCTTGAATCATGGTTAACCAACCTAAAGTCAGAAAAGGAATGGTATTAGCTATCAAATGTCCAAATCCACCATGAAGAAATGGAGCAAATAAAATACCCCGCAATCCGATTACACTATGGGGTTGAACACCGTAGCGATCTAAACTACCTTGAAATATAAAAATGTCGAGGACTTCAACCACCCAGAATATAACGATTGAAACGATTAAAATTTTAAACTCTTTCAAAACTGTTTTCTGCTTTACTGGTTTTCGATAATAACTACTCATTTCGATTATAAATTATTTACCTGTGAATTTGTTTAGGGTGAGGAATAGCTAATCTCTCAATATTTTTATGCGCCTTGGCAACATTCACTGATCGTGTTTTGGGATCATGGATGTTTATTGGGCATCAGGAGACTGTATAAATTAAGAAAATAAGAGTTCAATTAAAGCAACTTTACTCTTGCAGACCTGTTGTGATCTAACAAACAAACTGCTCAATTATGTATATGCTTGACCTATTTTGTCGAGTAGTAAACATAATTACTAGAACTTAGTATTTGAATTAGTATTTGAAAAATGGGGTGAAAGAATTATGATATATATCAATGTCATCTGTTCAGAGGTTTCCATGGTCTTTATAGACACAAAAACCTCCGTAAATAGAAAATAGAAAACAAAAATTAATATTTCATAGAGAAAATAAAATATTTCTCTGTGAGTAAAATATCTTCAAATCAGGAGGAATAAAAACCAATGAAGAGATTCGTAGGCATTTTAGCTGCCTTATTACTAATTGTCGGTTCTTGGGGATTTGCCCCCATGGCTCAAGCAAGTGAAACTGGATTGTTTACAGTTCAATCTACACCAATTTTAGCTCGTATCAATACTGCCGATGCTAAACGCAAGGAGTTAATTAAAGGTAAGCTTGACCTGAATAATAGCGATGTTCGGGAGTTTCGTAAACTACGAGGATTTTATCCTAATCTCGCTAGCAAAATTATTCAGAACGCTCCCTACAACAATGTAGAAGATGTTCTGGAGATTCCTGGTTTAAGCGCAAGTCAAGCTGAGCGTTTACAGGCAAATTTAGATGAGTTCTTTGTTACAGATGTGAACGCTTCAATGAATGCAGGAGGCGATCGCTATAATCCTGGACTATATTAAAAACAGGAATGATCATCAACAGTTGCCTATTTCAGCTTTGATGACAAGTCTTACTGTCCTTAGCAAGGATAATATGTAACTTTTATAACCACGTTTATCAACTGAGCGTGGTTTTTTTGTCCCCATATGGCATGATAAATTCCAATAAAGATTGTCAGATAACTAAAATTGAATTACCCTAAGTTTGATGTTGTAGTAGTGGGTTCAGGAGCTGCGGGACTTTACGGAGCTTTATGTTTACCTAATGATCTAAAAGTTGCTCTAATCACCAAAGATCAACTAAATACGGGGGCTAGTGATTGGGCTCAGGGTGGTATTGCCGCTGCAATTAATCCAGAGGATTCTCCTCAGCTACATCTAGACGATACTTTAAAAGCTGGAGCAGGATTATGCGATCGCAATGCAGTGCAATTTTTGGTCGATCAAGCAGGGGATTCCATTAAATCACTGGTGGAAATGGGGGTGGCTTTTGACCGACACCAAAGTCAACTCTCGGTAACTTTAGAAGCTGCTCATTCTCGTCCACGGGTACTTCATGCTGCTGACACGACTGGAAGGGCAATTGTTGCTACTTTGGCACAACAAGTATTACAGAAAGATAATATTCAGGTATTGTCCCAGGCATTTGCGCTCGGGTTATGGCTCAATGCTCAAGGAGAATGTCAGGGAATCAGTATCTTAGCCGATAGTAAAATTAGCTGGATTCAATCTTCGGCAGTAATTCTGGCAACAGGTGGAGGAGGACAAGTCTTTTCCCAGACGACTAACCCCGCAGTTAGTACTGGAGATGGAGTAGCGATCGCTTGGCGAAGTGGAGCCATTATTCGTGATCCAGAATTTGTTCAGTTTCACCCCACCGCTTTAACCGTGACTGGCGCACCAAGATTCTTAATTAGCGAAGCAGTTCGAGGAGAAGGAGCTTACCTCATCGATCATAGTGGACGACGTTTTGCTTTTGATTATCATCCTAATGGAGAATTAGCCCCCAGAGATGTGGTAAGTCGAGCTATCTTTAGTCACTTACAAAAAACAGGGGAAAGCAACGTTTATCTCGACCTCAAACCAATTCCTGAAGAGCGGATTCGTTATCGCTTTCCCAATATTATTCGCGTCTGTCAGCACTGGGATATAGATTTATTTACCAAGCCGATTCCTGTTGCTCCTGCGGCTCATTATTGGATGGGTGGCATTGCCGTTGACACGATGAACCAAACCTCAATTAAGGGGCTATACGCTGTAGGGGAAACCGCTAGCACTGGAGTTCATGGTGCAAATCGTTTAGCAAGTAACTCTCTTCTCGAATGTGTCGTTTATGCTGCTCAACTAGCAAAATTGAAGCCCAATGCTCTGCCGACTTTTAATCCACCTGAAACACAAGAGATATCTACTAACTGGGAGCAAGAAATGAATCTTGTTAATGCCATTAAAAATCAACTACCCGATTTGATGTGGAAAAGTGCAGGAATTTGTCGTAGTGGGGAAGTTATGGAACAAGCGATCGCAACTGTTTCTAATTGGCGATCGCAAATGACAGATTTATCTCTCAATAACTATGTCCAGGGGACACCTCCTGGTCAACAATTCAAATTCTCTGTCCCAGAAGCAGAATCTCAGTTAAAGCTCTACGCTGAAACTCTTAATTTACTAGACATCGGTTATTTAATCCTTAAAAGTGCTGCATTTCGTACAGAGAGTCGGGGAGGACATTATCGTCTTGATTATCCTCATATTTCAGCAGACTCGAAAGGACATACTATGATCCTTGGTGAAGAGTGGTCGAAATCGCCACCAAAATAGACATTTTTGATCTTGATAATTTTAGATAGGTCAAATTCTGTAATAAGCACCTAGACAAAATTAATTATATACAAATATAGGTTATTTCCTTTTCTTTAGGCGGCGACGATTAACGGATTGATTGTGCATTCTTTCTAGGATTGCCAAGCCGTAAAAGTAGGTTATCACCGCTAAAATCATGCCCACAACAAAGCATCCTGTAAGCAAGGTAATGGCAAAAGTTGAGCCTAATTCTTTGAAAGCAGTAAAAGATTCGATGTCCAAGGGAGTCAATTCAGTATCTTTTGTCCCCAGCAACAATTTGCCAATTTTGTAGTTAAAGACAAACAGTGGTACGTAAGTTAAAGGATTACTAATCCAGGTTGCTGCCAATGCGGCTACTTTACTTCCTCGACAGACAGTCGCCAAAAAAAGACCGAGCAAACTCTGAACCCCAAAAAAAGGGAAGCAGCCCGCAAAAACCCCTAGCGCCAAACCCTTCGCCAAAACTTTGGGTTTGCCGCGTAGTCTCAAAAGTTTAAGATAAGTGTAACGAAAACTCCTAGTTAACCAATGACGAGGCAGTTTTCGTCGTTTGCCAGTATGACGTGGGGGGGTCAAAATATTTAGTGATCTTCTTTTCAAGCAAGCTTTACCTAATCGTAATAATGGCGCTGATGATATTTACGGCTCATTTCATCAATTACAATCTCCGATAAGATCGGAAGGACTTTTGTATAGTTTAAGTTACTCCTGTAGTAAATCAAAGGTATTAATTTAACTTATTTTTATGATTGTTATCTTATTCCCTGTTGATATCTTTATTCTGGAAAAACACACTGAAATCAACTTAATTTTATTACTTGACTTGTTCTGATTCAATATTGACTCGATGAGTGATCATTGTAATTCCATCTCCTCGAACTAATATAGCGGAAAGCCAATTACTATCGGGAAGTAAAGGAGCAGTTGCTACCTTATAGATTCCCCCTGCTGGTAATGGTTCTAATTCTAAGGCAGAGGGGTTAAGATATAGTTTGCTTGCTGTTTTCTCTTCCTGCACTCCCCCGAGCAAAACTTGATCATTCAACGGTTCATTGACAATTAGATCAAAATTATACTTTGCCCCTACTTGCACCACCTCAGGAGAGACAATTTTCACTTGGGGAGGATTGCTTCCAGAGGTTAACTGAGATTGTTCTGCCAAAATCTCCTGACGAACTAACTTTTGCTCTTGAAAATGCTGACGAGATTTAATAGTAGAGCTTAAGCGAACTTTTCTCCCTTGAGTATCTTGGACTCCTCTAATCGTGGTGATAGTTTCTGCGATGAGCTTGTTTCCTTCTTTAGACCAAGATTTAATCTCTGTACTATATTCAAGTTGAGGATAGTTTTTCCACATCTGCGCTACAGCGTCTGCCATAGTATCCGTAGTTAAACCATCTGTGTTAATAAAATCAGCTCCATAATACTCAATTAACTGATCAAGATTTTGCTCATTTGCTGCTGACTCAATTCCAGAAATAATCTCAGTCAATTCTTCTGGCGCTGTAGTTGGACTTTCTCCTTGAGCCGTATTAGTAAAAATACTAAGAACACTCAAGTTTAGTAACAAAACAGTAGCAAATCGTTTCATGGGTTTATTTTTATTAAAGTTATCAGACAAATTTGACATAGCTTTGATGCTATCACGAGTTTTTGTAAGTCGCTCAATCTTTGATTTATCTGTTTTTCCAGCTATTGCTACTTAATCTTCACACAAACTTTATTCTTGGCGAGAAAAAAAGATTCACAATAGAATAGTAGAGAAAGTAAAAAATTCGATAAGATATTTATGACTAGCATATTTTTTAGCAACTACAAACTTAAAAACTTGATTTAAAACCTAATTACTTTTTCTTAGTAATTTCTCTTAGTAATTTTTCTAATTCAGGTAATTTTGGTCAGCAAACCTCTAACTTTCACTGAGTAAAGTTAGTAAATAAGCAACTTTTATATTTTTATCCCCCATACATGAATGAAAGCCATTGTAGCAAACGTCCTCTTTGGTGGCACTTTAGGCTGTCTTGGTTGGACTAACTCCGCCTTGGCTAACCCCAAAGTTGTTAACCAACCCGCCCTCGGTATTACTCAAACTTCAATTATCTCAACAGAAATCTTTTCTTCAGAAGCTCTATTGGAGATTCCTCAGTCTTTCGGTTTAATTGATCGCATTTTGACCATCAATGAATTAGATGGGTTTCATTCTTCATTAAGCTCGGAAAAGAAGGATTATTTTCCCTCAGGGAAGAAGCCTTTTATTCATGATTCAGAACAGATTGACTTGGTATTGGGTTTTCAAGATACTTTTTGGCCTAGTGCTAAGAAGCAGAAGTACTGGGGTTTAACCACGATTGAACATTGGGGAAAAAATAATCTGCAAGAGTTTAATTTGCCCCAATTAAATTACACTGACTCGTCGCCCGTATTATCTGTTGGTAGTTCAGCCTTAACGTTTTCTGGGGGGGGAAATAAAAATCTGGGAAAACAAGCAATTCTAGATCAAGATGATCGTTCTCAGGAATTTGAAGAATTTCGTGGTGGTATTACTTATCATCGCGGTGTTGCTAGCCAGGTAACTTTAGGATTAGGTTTTATCTATGAAGATAATGTAGCTGGTTTTACCCAGTTAACCTATAACAGTGCTATTTTGCCAGTCAAGACAACTTTTTCTCTATTAGTCAAGGAGTCGACAGTAGATCTTCTCTCTCATGTTCGTTTTCAACCCACCTCAAATTTTGTAGTTAATTATTACAACGATCAAGAGAAACAAAAGTTCGATCTTAATTGGGGAATGTCTTCTAACCTCAGCTTAATTGCGAAGGGCAATACTCAAACTGAATCCTATAGTACAGGAATTAATATCGCCGTAAAAAATAACTTCTTAGCTCTTTCGGCATCAGCAGAGCTAGACAACAATCATAATTTACAGTGGAAACTAAACTCGCAAATCGGTAATTTTAAGTTAGCTTACGACAGCGATAAGCAAAAAACTAGTTCTGAACTAAGCAGTAGTCTCATTGATTCGTCAAGTTTGGGTTTTAAATGCTCTGCCTTTATTAAATATCAAACTCAAATGGTAAGAAAAGAGCAGCAGGATTTTGTTGTTTGGGGTAGCAAGTTAAATTCTACTGGCAAAATTAGTGCTAACAAACATTATTGGACGATAGATTTAGGCTATGGTTCGGGAGTTCATGGCAAAGGCTTGATTTTAAATAGTTCTGTTGCCCTGAATCCTAATTTGTCTTTAAAGCTGGACTATCAAGAAATCTCTGCGGGGTCTGATGACACGAAAATCAAGCTTCAGTTAAGTTCTAATTGAACGTTAAATAAAATATCAAAAAGAATAATATAAACTACTGTTCCGTAAAACTAAGATAAAGCGGTACATGACTGGACATTGCTTTGATGTTTACCTAACTCAATCTGATTGTGTGATCGGATAAATAAGATTACTATTTATTAAGGTTTGCAAATAAAAAACAAGAGGGAAAAAAATTTATGCCTTATATAGAAGAAGAAGGTGGAATATTAAATAATTTTGCTAGAGAGCCTAAAATGTATACTGCGGAAGAGCCAGACTCATCTGAAAAACGCAACTACGTAATTTTGGGAGTTCTCGCATTTTTGCTTTTGGGTGGTCTGATGGCAGTGGCAGTATATGCTTCAAGTGTTAGTTGAGCTTTAAGATATTGTTTTACATATTGTTTTAAATATTGAACCTAAAACAAACCATGATAATTGCACCCCATGTTCAAGAGATTTCAGCGTGGGGTGTTTCTATGTCATGAGACAATCAAACTTAAGAGTAATAACATCAGAAAATAAGTATTAGATGTATAGAGGTAATTAAATAACTATGTTTAAATCGTTTCTCGCTGGATTATTAATTGTTATAAGTCTAGTAGTATCCAGTTGTTCAACGGGAGTCAGCGGATTACAAAGCTATGTTAATACTAGTAAGGGATATGAATTTCTCTATCCTAATGGTTGGATACCCGTTAATCTAGGAACATCTGCGAGAAGAACTGTAGATGTGGTTTTTAGGGATTTAGTTGAAAGAACAGAAAACTTAAGCGTTATTATTAACGAGGTGCCTGATGGCAAGACTTTAGAAGATTTAGGTAGTCCATCAGAAGTGGGATATCGCTTGTTGAAAGTGATTAACAATACTCCTGAAACTGAAAGGGAAGCCGAGTTTATTCGAGCAGAAGCCCGTGAGAGTAAGGATAAGCAGTACTATCTTCTAGAATATGAAGAGAATTTGCCTGAACAGGGAGAAAGACATAACATTGCTAGTGTTGCCGTCAGTAGAGGCAAAATTTTCACCTTTAACCTGTCTACTCCTCAAAAGCGTTGGGATACGGTTAAGGACAGTTTTGAAGTAGCAGTTAAGTCTTTTACTGTACGTTGATGCTCATCGCTAATCTAAAATCTATGACTAACTGGAGTTACCCATAGTTACCCATAGAAGCAAGAAATCAATAGTTTCAATATTGTATGAAAATAGATTAATGAACCCTTTAGCCTTTTCCCGTTAACCTTTTCCCAGTCCTTGCAGATTGATTGGTGCGTAACACAAGTGACTAAAAATAATAAGTCGGTAAGTTTTGTTTTGGCTTCTGCTTCCCCTGCTCGTTTGAAGTTATTGCGGATGGTAGGGATTGAGCCTATCGTCTGCAAAAGTGATTTTGATGAAGATCAGATACAGATTGAAGATGCATCAGAGTTAGTTAAAACCTTAGCGAAATGCAAGGCGGAAACTGTGGCACCTCAATTTCCCGATGCTTTAGTTTTAGGCTGTGATTCCGTATTAACAGTTAAAGATCGCATTTACGGGAAACCAGAATCTCCTCAAGTTGCGATCGCTCGTTGGCGAGGGATGCGGGGTAAAATGGGTAAAATCTATACGGGTCATGCTTTGATTGACCTGAAACAACAACGGCAAATTATCCGCTGCGGTATTACTCAAGTTTATTTTGCCAATATTAGCGATCGCACTATTGAAGCTTATGTTGC
>CALLPS010000035.1 GCA_938015355.1 uncultured Pleurocapsa sp. | reverse complement strand
CAGGCTCAATCTCTCGGAGATTTCTAGTTTCAACTTGATAACATTTTTCGAGAAAATTCTTTTTTGCTAATTGTTCTTGGATTGATTTGATTAATTCTTGATTGAGAAAAGGTTTAGTAATATAGTCACTAACCCCAATTTGTTGTCCTAAAAGGATATCTTTGCGTTTATTCTGTCCTGTCAAGACAATAAAAGGAATATTTGCTGTATCTACATTTTTCCTGATAGATGAGAGAAATTCATATCCATTAATTTTTGGTAGCAATAGGTCGCAAATAATTAAATCAAATGTTTTGATGGCAACTATTTCTAGGGCAATTTCTCCATCTGCTGCTCCCGTAACTTGGAAATTTTCTGCTTCTAATAAATCAATAACACTACGCAAAGTAAGAGGATCATCTTCAATAACCAAAATATTAGACATGGCTAATTCTAAATATGTTCTCAGGATTTATTAATGTTATCCTAATATTCTAAGCACAATAATTCTGGATACCCAAGTAACTCAGTGTGATCTAAATTACATAAAGTTGTTCTAAGTACTTGTATATCGTAATTTCAAATTATCTTTTTTCTTTTTTCTTTTTGATTATTACTCAAATTATCATTTCGATATTTTGATAACTAACTATTATCTGAACCCAGTATATTTCTTAGGTAATCTATCAGTAAACAACGAGTTTGTAACCCATGACTAATTATTTGCCATCCCCAACAAAGCTCTGGCGATCGCCAGATGTCTAAATGCTCTACCGCAGGATCGGCATAAAAACCCAGCTCTCCTGCACCGAAAATCCCCGAACTCCAATGGGTAAAATAATCGTGACTCACACGATAAAGAGGAAAACTCCCGATTAAAGGCATGCCCCAGCCATCAATCGCAATAAAACTGTGAACTTTTCCCCCTTGAGATTGCCAAGCTAATGCGGCACCGATTCCACCGACAACCCCTGCACTAAAGCTAATAAAAGTTAAGGCTTCCGTTTTTGATAGTTGCTGTTGATTAAGCCATTGATAAATAGATATTGGGAAATAGGGTTGATACTTTTCGGTAGGCAAGATTAAATAATTTTGTTTAATTATGTTTTGGATACTGTTGACAAAGCGATCGCTTAACTGAGGGGAGTGAATTCCTGGAATGATTATGATCGACATTTATTTGATCCTTGATAAGAATTTACTTTATTTACTTCTAATAGAAAATCATGTTTTTGTTTTTATCTTTTCTTTCAAATTGACATCCTCATTATCAAGTTATCGTATTACAGATTTAGCTGAGAACATTCAGCTTGAGAGTATAAATTCATACTTTATCCTTTATTCTTCATCCCTTCTTACGAAGTTTGCTTATCCGAAGGTGTATCCTTTAGGACAACGGGGGGAACCCCCGCAACCCTAAAGGACTAGCTTCGCGTCGCGCAACTTCGCGCTTATCCCTCATCCCTTATTCCTCATCCCTTGTCCCTTGTCCTTAGGAGTAACCTTTCACTGTTCATCGTTAACGCAGTTCCTCTTAAAATTAATTAATTTGAGTTAGCTAATTTCAGGAAAATATCCGCTGGATGATGATAACTGTAATGAGCCCCAATAAAACTAATCCCGCATTTGTTAACCACCCTTTTTGATACCACCGTTTAATTATTGGTGATAATTGAGACTGGTATTGAACTATTTTGATTTTGAGCGATCGCACAATAGGTTCCCATTGTGATTTTTTTAATTGATAAAATTGTTTTATTTGTGTTCTGTATTTTAATATCTGCGGTTTGCTACTAATGTAGATGTGGTGAAGATAGTTTTTACTTCTTAATACCAAAGCTGACAATTGAGGAAAAGCTGCTTTGGAGTTTGGCTTTAATTTTAAGGATGAACGCTGAATAATTACAGCAGGAAGAAGGGGATTAACAGTAGGAGAAACGGTTTTCTCTTGATCTTTAGACAGAATGTTGTAATGAACTTGAGCATGATTGTGATCTGATTTATTAGCTGTAGCTAAACTATTTTGCTCAACTACATCAAGTGGCTTCAAACTAGGAGTGTTTGTATTGACTTCTAAATTAACTTCTTGGGCATTGATTATAGTCGGTGTAGTAGAACGTTGTGTTGTGGAACCTTCTGATTGTTCGACAATTGGGGCATCGGAATTACCTACTTGAGAAACCTCATCCTGAGATGGGATAAAAAGTTTTGCTGTCACCGCCGCATCTACTTCTTCTGGAGCTAAATTTATGGGAGTTTTCGGAGGTCGATGCAGAGGAATATTAGAGGATTGGAGAATTTGATGATTAGTTTTCTTGATTTCTGATTCAGATTTACTACTCCGTAATTTAAGATTAGTCGGATCAAAAATCTTGGCTAATAATCTAGACTCAATATGAGAATAGCCACCATGAACTGCGAGGATAGCTTGTCTCAAGTCTTTCATCAAACTAGTTTTGAGAATATAGGCTTTTGCTCCAGCCATTAATGCCTGAGTTAAATATTTCTTATCCTCATGACTACTAAGAATAATTACTTTGGTATTAGGAGATAAGCGAGTAATATATTTGGTGGCAGTAATGCCGTCCATTCCAGGCATCTCGATATCAAGCAACACAATATCGGGACGTAAAACATCAATCTGTTTCACTGCCGTGCGACCATCTTTTACAGTTCCAATTACCTTAAAATCAGAGTCATGGTCTAGTAGGGATTTGATTCCTTGCTGCACTAAATTTTGGTCATCTACTAATAAAATACGAATCATTTTGAGCTTAAATTGAGTTACTATTAAGTGTCGAACTGTAATTTTTAAATATAAGTATTTTAAATATGTCTTTATTATCTATAACTATCAGTAATTATACTGAACTATGATTAAAAATTTATATAATCTTTCCAGATATTGAGCCGAATTTTGGACAATATTAGTTCAATTAATCAGCTACTTAAGACTCAGTATCTTTGAGCTATCCATTGCTGATGTTAATTTTCCACACAATAAGCGTTGATTTCCTGAATTAGATTTTGCTGTAATTCTCCCGCTTTTGTGGCATCGATACGGGCAGATTTAAGGGATTCTAAATTTTGATTTTCTCTAGCTATCACCGCATCGTAGGTAGCCTGGGAATAAATACGATAAATGGTTGCTAGTTGATGTTGATATTGAATTAATTGACTGTTACTAATTTTTAAAGCTTTAATGTTATTGGCGGCACTCTCCATTTTACTGGCAGCTTGCAGCCAGCTTTTCATTTCTACTGGCTGTTTTGCATCAAGATAACTAATATTTTTATTGCTCTCGGTAACATTACGGGCAATCTGAAAAATTTGCTCACATTGAGCTTTGCTATTTTCCTCACAGCCAAAGAGTGCCAAACCCGCTAGGATACTCACAAGAATTAACTGTAAGTTGCTCTTACCATGCTCCTTACGCCAAATATTATCAATCTTGATTGCGTTCTGTTTCATCTCTTAACTTCTCCATGCCGCTGTTGATGCCATTGCCAAGCATGACTGATAATCTTCTTCAAGTCGGCATAGTTAGGATTCCAACCCAGCATTTCACGGACTTTCTGGCTACTACCTACTAAAATCGGTGCATCTCCTGGACGACGATCGCTCTCAATTGCAGGGATATCTAAACCCGTTACCTCTTTTGCCGTTTCAATTACTTCTCGGACGGAAAAACCGTTACCATTTCCCAAATTAAATACTTCTGATGCTCCTCCTGAAAGTAAATACTCTAGCCCCAGGACATGAGCATCTGCTAAATCATTAACGTGAATATAATCTCTGACGCAGGTTCCATCAGGGGTATCATAGTCTGTGCCAAAAATATATAGAGAGTCTCGTTTTTTGAGAGCAGTTAATAAAGCCAAAGGAATAAGATGAGTTTCTGGGTCATGATCTTCTCCTAATAAACCACCTGGATCGGCACCACAGGCGTTAAAGTAACGAAATGCCACAGATTTCAAGTTAAAAGCAGTATCAAAATCACTTAAGATTCGCTCTACCATATCCTTACTCGCGGCATAGGGACTAAGAGGATTGTGGGGGTGGCTCTCGGTCATGGGTACTTCTTTCGGCATCCCATATACGGCACAAGTAGATGAAAAAACAATCTTATTAATTCCATGTGCCAACATCGCCGACAATAGATTTAGAGTGCTAGCAACGTTATTACTATAATATTTTCCTGGCTCCTGGACTGATTCTCCCACCGCTATATAAGCTGCAAAGTGAATTACTGCATCAATTTTATGAGTCGTAAATAATTGATCCAATAAAGTGCGATCGCTTGTATCTCCAATGACCAGCTTGATCTGGAGCACATCATCAACTAGTTCTTGATGTCCGTAGGATAAATTGTCTAAAATTACCACGTTATAGCCAGCTTTTTTCAAGGCTAATGCCGCATGGGAACCAATATATCCAGCACCGCCAGTAACCAAAATAGTCTGCTCTTGAGATGACACCTGTTTTACTCCTTAATTGACCTGAAGCTACTAACTTAACCTGAACTAGTTGATACGGCTAACAGCATAATCAGTCAATTCCCGTAGAGCATCTTTAGAAGCACAGGTTGCTAAACAGTTTAAATTTTGTGCTGCTTTATAGGCAAGATCTTTTGCTAGCTGACGAGCCTGTTCAATTCCACTACTATTTTTAATCAATTCTACAGCCTGCTCCAAGTCTTCTGGCTCAGAAAATTCCCTCCGAATTAAACTTTCTAAGTAAGGCTGTTGTTTAAGAGCAAAAAATACAGGAGAAGTTAACTTCCCACTCGCTAAATCTAATCCTGCTGGTTTACCTAAGACTTCCGTAGAGCCAGTGAAGTCTAAAATATCATCAACAATTTGGAAAGCTAAACCTAAATTACGCCCATAATTATAGAGGTTTTCTACTATTTCATCCTCCGCATTACTTAGTACAGCAGCGGCTTTGGCACTATTCGCCATCAAAGAAGCAGTTTTATAGTAGGTCTTATCTAGATAAGAATTGATCGAGGCATCAATATCAAAACGATTAATGCTTTGCATGATTTCTCCCTCGGCAAAATCTCTGATTACCTCTGATAGTAGCTTGACGACTTGTAAGTTATCTAAATTAGCCAGATACCATGATGATTGGGCAAACAGAAAATCTCCTGCTAATACCGCAATGCGATCGCCGAATAGATTGTTAACAGTAGCTACATTACGGCGTAAATCTGCTTCATCCACTACATCATCGTGCACTAAACTAGCAGTATGAATCATCTCCGTTATTTCTGCTAAACGACGATGACGAGGAGTGAGTTGTTGATCTGGCATGGTAGCCCGCGAAACTAATAAAACAATTGCGGGTCTAATTCGCTTGCCACCAGCATCAAACAAGTGTTCGGCAGCAGCCCCTAAAATGGGATGGCGCGCACCAATTAACTGTTTGAGATTATCCGTCATAATACCCAAATCATTTTCGACGGGTGCTAATAAAGAAGTAGTAGAAGATGTCATTGTTGAGCCAGGCTTGGCAAGTATTTTATTTAAGAAACTTTACATATTATTGTACTTATTTTAAGGGAAGCTTAGCTAATAACCAACCATTAACTTTTGAAGTAGCCAGAATCTTACTCTTTAAGTCTGACTTTATAAGTATTTAATCTAAAACGTTTATGCTATGCTATATATTAAGAGTATTTAATGATAATCAAAGTTACCTAAAGGAATGTATTGTGAAGCGATGCCGATGGATGACGCAAAGCTAGTTCGTTAGGGCTAACTTCCTGAATCAGAATGGCAAGTTCAACTTATGGAACAGTCTCTTGATTGGTGCATTGTTACTAATCAACTTGGTTCGGTAAATAAAGCATCAGAAAATATTAGTAAGAAATATTCTTACTAGTGCTCGGATAGTATTTTGCTGTCTACTATTCAAGTCAAAATAAGTACTTGGACAACAGACAATTATTAATGTGTGGGTGTGAGGGATCGGAAAATTTAGAATATTTAGTGGTTGAAATTGTGGTTGAAATTATTATCATCGACAGAATTTCAGCGACGAGCAACCAACCCTCAACGGGGGAACTCTCAAGCAACATCTAACTAGGGATGAAATGCGGAGAGAGTAAGGCTCGTTTTAGCTAAGACAATTTATTCAATTTATTCTTCAAGTCAGAGTTCTTTCCTGCTGTAGATTTAGGCAGAGCTATTCGTATCGAGTATGATGCCTATGGTTAAGCTGAACCAATCACAAGATAGACAACGGGAACTTAATGATCAAGAGAGAATTTGAGTCTTAGTGTTGGGAGAGAGGTAACTCGCAAATTTACTAAATAATCTTTGTTTCTGAGAAGTGTTCCTTGATAAAAAAATGATTTGACTAGGTCGACAGTACCAATGAATTTTATAAATTTACCCATTTTCATTTTGTTTTTTGCTTTTGTTTATCTATCGATTATTTATGGTTTGCTTAAAATAGCGGAAACCCAGAAACAATCAGAAAACATGATGACTGACAATGCTCAAGAAGCTAGTCAGTTAGTTCAAACTTCTAGAATTGATTTTTAATTTAAGAGGCAGGATTAAGAGCCATGATCTCTGACGATAGTTTTTGCGTATTAATTTGTGTCACCAGGGGATAGTAGCCTAACCACTGTTGAGATAGATTAGCAAACTGCTGAGGGGAACCACTGACACAAAAACGAGTTGGGAGAGAAAACTGATGATTGCGGAGTCCTAATAACGATAGTTCTTTTTCCGCAGCAACCACAATATGTTCAGCTGGATCAATGATCTGCACAGACGGAGGTAGCAAAGTACGGATCGTTCTATCTAAATGTCTGTAGTGAGTGCAGCCGTAAACTAAAGTGTCTATCTCTTCCTTTATTAGTGAAGCTAAATACTGTTGGGCTATTTGTTGAGTGTAATCTGTATAAAGTTGATTTTGTTCAATGAGACGAACAAACTCAGGACAGGCAATCTCCCATACTTGAGTTAGGGGATTAATTTCTTGAATTGCCTGACGGTAAGCATGACTTTTGGTAGTAGCAGCGGTAGCAATTACGCCAATACGCTTGCCTTCGTTTACCGCCGCCCTGGCTCCTGCTAGAATCACTCCTAAGATTGGGATATCATATTCCTTTCTGACGGCTTCTAATGCTAAAGCAGAACTAGTATTACATGCCATGATCACCATCTTGACATCTTGAGCACACATCCAATTCAAAATTTCACGGACGAATAGCAAGATCTCTTCTGGAGATCGGGTCCCATAAGGCAATCTTGCAGAATCAGCAAAATAGAGCAAAGATTCTGTCGGTAGCTGACGGTACATTTCCCGTAATACAGTTAATCCGCCTACTCCACTGTCAAACAACCCGATACGCTGGTGTGAATTTTTCATCATTAATTTGAATTTTAAATGTTTATATCCTTCTATAATCTTTGTCATCCCATAGAAATGAGCAATCTTAGATAAGACTCGATTCCACAGGTAAGAATACTCATCGGTTAAATATTATTCTGTTTAATATACTGTATAATCCCCCGCGCGATCGCTTCTGCCATCTGACGACGATGATTAGGATCTTTAAGCCGAGAAGCATCTACGGCACCAGTTAAGAAGCCGACTTCCACGAGTACAGCAGGCATAGTGGAATGTCTGAGGACATAAAATCTAGCACGGCGAATACTACGGTCATCAATTTCCACCCCATTTAAAATACTCCAGTGAATTACTTCTGCCAATCGGCGACCACTTTTGTAATAGTAGGTTTCTAGTCCATTGACATCAGGACGGCTCAGATTAATCGCATTGGCGTGAATACTGACAAACAAATCGGCTTCGACATCATTAGCCAGATCAGTTCGACCTTCAAGGCTGATAAAGTTATCGGTGTCCCTGGTCATAACGACATCGATTTCTTGTTTTCTGAGAATTTCTGCCACGTCCAAAGAAATTGGCAAGACGACATCTTTCTCGCGGAAGCCACCAATACCGATGGTGCCAGGATCATCCCCTCCGTGACCAGGGTCGATGATCACTCGAGGGCGATCGCTTGCTAGAGGAGTCAGTTCTGGTTCAAAGGGCCGCTCTTTAGGAGCTTTAGCAAATCCTGGAGGTAGCAAGGGAGCATCATTTATTGGAGGTGGAGCGACTCCAATCTCGATGGGCAAAGATATTTTCTTATTGTCCGCATTAAGCTGTCCCAGACGGTATCTTAAGCGGGTGGTAACCTCTAAGACTACTCGATCATCTTCCTGACGTACCTTAAGTTCAGAAATCGGACTACCAGCCTGTAAATCAGGACCTTTAAAATCTTCTGCTAGCTCGGCATTATCAATGGTAATTTGATAAATACCATTACTGGTTCGGGATGCCACCGCTGATAATTCATCGTCTCCATGGATGAGGAATTCTGAATCATTATCTTTTAACTCAATTTCATCAATCTGACGAGAGGAAATGTCTAATTCAGTTGGGCTTGTTCCATTCCCGTCAGGACTCAATTCCCGATCTTGATTCGCTTCTGACTCAGTGACGATGACTTCAGAAGGAGCATCAGAATTAGTTGCTACAGTGGGAGAACTACGAGGTAGTTTGCCTTTGGGAACTAACAGTAAACCTTTGATCCGACTAAAAGTGGCAAGCCAGTCAGGACTTTCCTCTGTTACCGCCAAACTCATGATCACCTGATCATCATCTGACTGCTCAAATTCAATCGTCGAAATACCGTATTGATTTACTGGCACCGATTGATCCACTAGATCAGAGGGAATTGTAATACCTTCCAAGAAAAAATTAATGCGATCGCCATCTCTTTCGGAATCGATTTTGATTTTACGATTGCCATCAATGTTAATAAAAAATCCATTTTTGGTGGCTTTAATGTAGGGAGAGTTAATCGCAGCAGGGGTAGCAGCAACTTCTGCATTCTCCAAACCAGGCAAAGTTGAGGGGAGCTTTACTTGAGGCAGTTCTAATGCTTGAGGATCATCATCAGAGGCTGCAAAACGAGAAACCCTAGGTTGAGGTATTTCTACTTCCCAGTGAGTCGGAGAAACACTTTCAAATTCGATTTCATCAGCATCAATAGTATAGCCAGGAGCCAATTCAACCACAATGCGAGAAGTATTGGGTTCGGGCTGACCAATGCGAAATCCTCTAACTGCTCCTTGATAGCTCTCCTTAACTGTTTCCCGACCTAGAATTGTTCCTGGCAAATCGATTACCAGTCTTGTCGGATTACTTAGCAACTCAGCTTCAGGCTGCACACCTTCGTCAGTCTTAAAAACTAAACTTTTATCTTGTGACTCAAACTCCCAAGATACAATTTTTCCTGCCTTAGCGGGAGAACACAACAGAAAAACACCTATGAAACCAGATAATAGCCAGTTAAATCTCACAATTATTGCTCCTCACACACAGTAGACAACTGACTTTTTAGATTCAGTTTGCTCAAACTTTCTTTTAAAAACAACATAATACAAGTACCGATAAAAACTTAGTACCCAACTTAACTGTCTTAAAAAGAGTGATGCAGACTCTAAAATATTTCCAGTTAATCCCATTAGAACTTTATAGTACCCATTCTTGAAGTTTGATCTATCGAGACGTAAGAAGAAGCAATTTAGTTTCATAAATTATGGGAGGCTAATCCCACAGGAACTCATAGATGTTTTAGTACTAAACTTCGCCTAATTATGTTGTCAATCTTGAACTTTGTCCACTGTTTGAGTCACGCTTTCTGGTTCTTGGAAAACTAACCGCAATAGTGGTGGAGCAACAAACGTCGTGGTAATTACCATGACAATGATGGCGGCTTCTGTTGCTTCTGATAAAGCTCCGCTAGCTGAGCCAACTCCAGCAAATACTAATCCAACTTCTCCTCGAGGAATCATGCCAACGCCGATTGCCAGTTTATTAATATCGGGGTTGCCAAATACAGTAAATCCCGTAATGACTTTACCTAGGATAGCAACCAAAATTAAAAATGTGGCAATAATTAATCCTTCTCGGTTACTGGGGACAGAAGGATTAAGTACGCTAAGGTCTGTTTTAGCACCAACACAGACAAAAAATATCGGTACTAAAAAATCGGCAACAGGAATTATTTGCTCCTCTAATTCTTTCCGTTTTTCGGTTTCGGCTAAAATTAGCCCCGCAGCAAATGCCCCTAAAATTCCTTCTAAATTAATCACGGTAGCAATATAAGACAAGACAAAAGCAAATACTAAACCAGTCAACAAGACTTGTCCGCGGGTTTTCATTTCGTTGACCAAACCAACGATTAAGGGACTAACTAAGCGACCTAGTAAAATAGAACCGATCAAAAATACCGCAGCACTAATAACCAGATAGATAATATTGCTGACCTCAATTTCTCCCGTTTTGGCTAGGCTAGCAACCACAGCCAAAATAACGATGCCTAGAATATCATCTAGTACCGCAGCACCAATAATAATTTGACCCTCTTCTGAACTAAGCTGTCCTAACTCAGCTAAAACCTTGGCAGTAATACCAATACTGGTAGCAGTTAAGGCAGCCCCAGCAAATATCGCAGGTACCGCTGGAGTATTGAAGAGATAAATTAACCCCAATGTTCCTGTGATGAAAGGAGCAACTACGCCTACAACCGCTACCACAGCAGCTATCGGCCCTACGCGAATTAATTCTTTTAGGTCAGACTCTAGACCAATTTCAAAGAGGAGGATAATTACTCCTAATTCCGACAGCAAAGAAATGACCTCACTTTGAGCAGCGAACACTGAGGAAGCTGCCTCGGTTGGTAATCCTGCGGTATTCTGAAGCATGCTGATAATTAGCGAGTCTTCCGCAGCACTACTTTCAGGAAAAACTAGGAGACGAAAAGCAGAAATTCCAATTAATACCCCACCAACTAATTCTCCTAACACTGGGGGTAAATTGATACGGGAGCAAATCTCACCTCCTAATTTACTGGCAAAGTAGATTATGACTAGACTGAGTAGCACTCCCGCCAGGACTAAAGTTCCTTCCTCGGCATTAGATTCAGTGGCAGTCGCTAAAAGAGAGGAGCTACTAAGCCAGTCCCCAGTCAGCATATAACTAATATTGATCATATATCTCGGCTAAAAAATTTTTCTCTAATTTATTAGCTTATCGTTATCTTTCCCGATCTGATGTTTATGGAGTAAATTGAGGATATTATAAGACCCATAAGTCTGGAAGGAAATGGTAAGCATCAGATCTTATGGGTAGGCAAATTAATATAAGCAAGGGACACCAAAAAATTAGAGGTATTAAAAGAAGGCTAATTAACGGTTAAACACTCATGATCTTTGGTGGCATTCTTTCGCGGGTTATTTTCCCACAGACCACTTAAAATCGATTTCTTCATAGATCTCATTAAGTCCAATTTCTAGCTCCAGACTGACAAAAGGAAAACTATCATCTTGAGCCTGATATTCACTTAACCACCATCGACTATCATCAGCTTTGGCATATTGTTTAACGGCATAGCGATACTGATCTACCAGGATATATTCAGCAAAACCAGGAATGGAACGATAGTAATCAAATTTATCTCCCTGATCATAGTTTTTAGTGCTTTTAGATAATACCTCGACAATTAACAATGGATTGATCACGGTATCGTTACGATTATCCTGCAACGTGGGTTGTCCTTTAATAACCATCACGTCAGGATAGGTATAGATATTAAACTGAGGAATCCAGAGACGTAAATCAGTCATGAATACTTTGTAGCCTTTTCCCCGCAAGGCTAATTTAAGAAACGCATAAAAGTTACCTGCAATATCATTATGATTTGGAGTACCTCCTGTCATAGACTGTATCTCCCCATCTAGATACTCATGTTTAACATCTGATTCTTCTTCTAACGCCAGATATTCTTCTGGAGTGTAATCAGTATGTGACGCTTGTTTATTTACTGCGATCATTGCTCAACCTTATAATGCCCGTAAGTTAAGTTTAGGATGATTTCTATTCATTCCTAAATTAAGTGAGCTGTTTAACCTGTTCTGCATTTTCTAGCAAAATTTGTGGATTAGCTTGTTCAGGAGAAGTAATATTGCCGATTCCAGTAGCTTCAATGGTAACTTCGGGATTAATCAGCATATTTCTGCCAGATATAGCAGTAGCTGCGTTTTTATCCCAGATTTTAGCTAGCTTTTGACGAATATTTTGAAACTCAGCCATATTTTCAAAGTTAATTAAGGTGAAGTGGCGTTTAATGCCTTGAGTCTCCACTTCCATGGCATAGACATCAAATTTAAGTTGGGGACTTTGAGGAAACTTAACTAAACTACCTGTGAGAGTCTGAGGTTGTTCATGCCAAGTTGCGATCGCATCTACTACTTCTAGAGGCTGTTGTGCGGTAGTATCTAACTGAAGATGCACTGGTCTTTGAGGATGTTCTTGAATTTTATAAGTTAGTTTGACAATATCTCCTCGATATAAACCCTGGGTATATTCTGTTGCCGAGACAAAAATGGGAATTACTGTATCTTGATATCCTATAACTAAGATTTTGCCATCTGCACCAATTGCATGTACCTTACCCGTAAGACTGGTTTGCTGGTTTAGTTCATTAGGAATATCTGACTGTCTTTGATATGGGGCAAAACCTTCTGGCTGCGCCCATGGTTCGATAACTTGAATTGAATTTAAGGCAATATGTTTTTGCGGACTGGAATTAGTGATTAAATCACCCTGAATACAGACGAGATCATGCCGATGGAGTTGATTTAAAGTATTTTGGGTTTCAGGAGCTTGAGGGATTAAAGAAAATTCCCGATGACTAAAAAAATTAGTTGGCTCTCGCACTGACATCACAAACATCTGGGATGTTGCTGCTGCACCATGAATTCTGCCAATTAAACCTGTATTAGTTAATTCTTGAGACAAGTTTGCCATTTTTAAACCTTCATAGGCTTCTTGATGATAAGCACAAGTATTAGAGGTAGAGCTAAAAACTCTCGGTACCATCACCATCATCAGAGACAAACAGATTAGCAGAGCATACAAGTATTTTTTAGTCATTAACGATTCAGAAATAGAGCATAAATTATCGTATAGGATATTTTATGCATAAAAATATGTCTGAGTCCGTCACCGTTGAGATTAGTTGTCAGGATTTTATTATTTTAAAGGGGTATCAACTGAGTCAACAATATTTTCTTCTTCAGTAACTTCTTTTTCAGTAACTTCTTCTTCAGTAATATTCTCCTCTTCAAGTTCACATTGTTTTTGTGACTTTCCTGATTTTGAATCTAATTCTTCAACACATTTTTCGTACTCTTGCCATTTTTCAGT
>CALLPS010000034.1 GCA_938015355.1 uncultured Pleurocapsa sp. | reverse complement strand
AACTAGAATTTCTTCATTAAATTCTTTTATTCCTTCTAAGACTTCCTCCCCTGTCATGTCGGGCAAAGTATAATCTAAACAGTACCATCAAAATCATAAAAAGCCTGGTTTTCATTGGCATCGGTACGACTAACTAAGCCAATACCATGGTCGTATTTAGCAATTAAATTACCATCTCCATCATATTCCGCAATGACATCGCCATAGCCAAAGGGATCGATTAAATATTCAGTGCGCTGACCGTTATAAACTGTAGCGGTACGATTGCCAAATGCATCGTATTCATATTGGGTCAGATTACTATCGGAATCGATAACGCCCACTAAACGATTGTCGTCATTGTAACTATATGTCCAGGTTTGACCCCCTTCAGTTTTCGAGGTTAAGTTACCATCAAGGTCATAACTATAGTTAGTCGTCCCTGCCGATTGATATTGATTGAGGTTATTAGTGCTGTAGTTTTCTGTTACTCCATTGACTATAGTTTGGGTGCGATTGCCCGCAGCATCGTATACATAAGTTAAGTCTTGACTCTCGATGTCGGGATTAGTGGAAGCAAATACCGCCCCCGTTAACTGTCCCGATAAGTCGTATTCGTAATTCCAAGTACCATCTAAAGTATCTACTTCAGTATGTCTGCCCAGATTATCGTAAGTATAGTCAAAGCGAGAATTGATAGTATCATCGGCTTTGGCATTGACCAAACTGATTAATTGTCCTGCCAAATCGTAGCTATAGCTGGTAGTCGTACCGTTACCGTTGGTCTCTTTAACTAACTGTCCGCTAACAGGATGGTAGTCATAATCGACAATTAGATTGCCATTGCCATCGGTTAACTGGTCTAGTCTGCCGAAACTGTCGTAGCTGTAGTTAGTGGTGTAAGTGTTCGTACCATCTTGAATGGTAATTTGAGTTTTTCTAGCTAGTTCATCAAACCAGTAATTGTGTACGAAATCGCTAGGATAAATAATAGAAATTTTATTTTCGGCTTGATCGAACTCGAATCGGGTAGTTTTGCCTCGATCAATCCTACTAATAGAATCAAACAGCCCATTAGTTGCACTGTATCCATACTCAATAATCTTTCCATCGCTGTGAGTCTCTTTAGTTAGTTGATAATTATTATTGTATTCGTAGGAAATTTCTTGACTGCGACGTAAGTTACTTAATAGATTTAATTTGTCTCTATGACAAAAGTAGCATCACCTCCGTATTTATTCTAGATCTGAGAATAAAGCTTCTTTAAAAAATAAAATATACAACTCTATTAATAAGGTATTGACGAAGTTGTCGGCAAAACAGATTTTGATCGAGTAAAAAAATATACTGAGTAATTCGCACTATATTAAATATTTTTAGCTAAAGGGCGATCGCATTTAATTGTCCCCTGAAGAGATGGTAGTCATAATCAATAGTTAAATTGCCATTGCGATCAATTAACTTATTTAATTTGCCTAAACTATCGTAGCTGTAGTTAGTGGTGTAGGTGTTCATACCATCTTGAATGGTAATTTGAGTCTTTCTAGCTAGATTATCAAAGCTATATATATATAAATTCCGTATAGAAGCGTTAGTGTACTCAATACTAATTTTATTTTCAGCTTGATGGAAATTGAATTGGGTAATGCTTCCACTGCTATTGTCGCTACTAGAAGCAAGCAACCTGCTAGCTGGATCATATTTTTAGGAAATAGTTGAATCATAGTTACAATTACTAGCTCAAATAGCTATAACCTGATAATCTGAGGGGTGTTTTATTAATAATGACTGTTAACTAAATGTTAACTGATATGGCAACTACTATCTGGACAAGAAGACATATACTCTCCCTGATTGATTTTACGCCTGAAGAATATGAAACCGTATTACAGACTGCCGCTAGTTTTTTGAAAGTGCTTTCAGGAAGAACGAAAAAAGTTCCTGCACTTCAGGGAAGAGTTGTTGCCAATATGTTTTTTGAACCTTCCACCCGCACTCGCAGTAGTTTTGAGTTAGCAGCCAAAAGACTGTCGGCAGATATTTTGAACTTTTCTCCAGGTAACTCTTCTTTAACTAAAGGGGAGACTATCTTAGATACTGCAAAAACCTATTTAGCCATGGGGGCAGATATTATGGTGATTCGCCATAAACAGGCTGGAGTACCCCAGATTATTGCTCAAGAAATGGATCGGCTAAATTCGGGGGTAACAATTCTCAATGCAGGAGATGGTCTACATCAACATCCTTCCCAAGCTTTACTAGATCTATTCACCATTACTTCTGTCTTAGATCCTGATAATCCTCGTTTAGAATTATTAAAAGGGAAAAAGATTGTCATTGTTGGAGATATTCTTCATTCCCGAGTAGCTAGGTCTAATATTTATAGCCTAACCACCGCAGGGGCAGAAGTTCACTTAGCAGCGCCCCCAACCCTCTTACCTCAAGACTTTAGGCACATGGTAAAAGATAATAGTCAGGGTAAATTATTGCTTCATTGGGAGTTAGATTCTGCTTTAAAAGATGCCGACTTTGTCATGACCCTCCGACTACAAAAAGAACGAATGACGGCTAATTTCATCCCCAGTCTACGAGAATATCATCGATTGTTTGGCATTACGCGCGATCGCCTTAAAGTATGTCATCCTGATGTTAAGGTACTCCATCCTGGCCCTACTAATCGCGGTGTGGAAATAACTTCAGACTTAATGGACGATCCTGAACTAAGTTTAGTCTCAAAACAAGTAACTAGCGGGGTCGCAACTCGAATGGCATTACTGTATCTCATTGGCATCAGTAATGGTAGTTAATAATTATAATTCTTATGATAACTTTGAGAGATATCGTAAATTGTACCTGTAAATTTTTGCACAATTTTCAGACAATTTTTAAAGTTACAAAACAAATTTATCAGTAAGTTGAGAACGTTAACTTACGAACTCAATATATTACATTAACTAACTAATTAATTAAGATTGCGTATTTCACTTTATTTATGTTTCTCCAAAAATTGCAATTGCCAAGATATAGCTTCATCACAATCTCAATCCTTTTGTTAAGCAGTTTAATCGCTTGTCAACCAGCCCCAGAATCATCTGAAAATAGTAAGGGGACAAAATCTCAAGTCGCGCTACGTACTGCCCATAGCAATTGGATTGAAGAACATTTTCAAACAGAGATTGTCAAAATTGGTTTGGAAAAACTGGGTTATCAAGTTGAAACGCCCCAAGAAATTGATTACCCAGCAATTTATCTTTCCGTAGCTAATGAAGATTTAGACTATAGTATCGTTTACTATAATCCTGGACATGACGCATTCTTTAATAATGCTGGGGGGGAAGAAAAGTTAGCAGGAGTGGGTATATTGACTCCTGATGGTATCCAAGGATATCAAATAGATAAGAAAACAGCAGATGAATATAACATTACTAGCCTCGAACAATTAAAAGATCCCAAAATTGCTAAGTTGTTCGATTCTGATGGAGATGGCAAAGCCAATCTAGTCGGGTGTAATGCGGGTTGGGCTTGTGAATTAGTTATCGATCATCATTTAGAAGCCTATGGATTAGAGGATACGGTTGAACATGATCGTGGGCAATATACCGCTTTACTGGCAGATAGCATTACTCGTTACAAACAAGGGGAATCAGTTATTTTCTATGCTTATAATCCCCATTGGATTGGTGCTGAATTAAAACCAGATCAAGATGTGGTGTGGCTAGAAGTTCCTTTTACCTCCATACCAGAGGATATGGGCAATATCACGGCAGAGGACACTTCAGTAAACGGTAAAAATCACGGGTTTCCCAAAACACAGCAAAGTATTGTCGTTAATCAGAAATTTTTAGCTGCTAACCCCATAGCGAAACGTTGGTTTGAATTAGTACAAATCCCCGTTGCAGATATCAATCAAGAAAGTCTTCGCATTAAAGAAGGGGAAAATAGAGCCAAAGACATTCAACGTCATGCTCAAGAATGGGTGACTAATAATCAGGAGTTGTTTGATAGTTGGATTGAAAAATCAAAAAGTTAGTTAGAGCCAAAAATCTTACTACAGATATAGAAATAGATCAGCAATTTTTGACTTAATTAAGGCAAAAGCTTTTAAAAATAGTTAATTTACTTCATTCTAATAAATTAATTCCTATAATTTTGAATGAGTTAAAGATTATAGCTGGCATCATCAGTTAAGAATAATCAAGGCTAATTTTAATCCCCAACTTTTTTAGGACATTTAGATATCGGGAAGAATTTTATGAACCGTTTACAAGATCGAGTAGCTTTAGTCACGGGTTCCAGCTCTGGAATTGGTTCCGCCGTAGCTAAGTGCATGGCAGCGGAAGGGGCAAAAGTTATAGTCAATTATGCTTCTAGTGCTAAAGGTGCTGAAGAGGTAGTGGCAGAAATTAAGGAAAATGGTGGAGAAGCGATCGCAATTCAAGCGGATGTGAGCCAAGAAGATCAGGTTAAACGTATGTTTGGTGCTATTTTTGACACTTACGGAACGATCGATGTGTTGGTTAATAATGCTGGGTTACAAAAAGATGCTGCTTTTGTCGATATGACTCTCGATGATTGGAATAAGGTTATTAGCGTCAATCTCACAGGGCAATTTCTCTGTGCCAAAGAAGCGGTGAAAGAATTTATGCGCCGAGGAGTTGTTCCCGAAAGATCTAGCTCGGCAGGATCGGTTATCTGTATGAGTTCGGTACATGAAGTCATACCTTGGGCTGGTCATTGCAACTATGCTGCTTCTAAAGGCGGGGTGATGCTGTTAATGAAAAGTATGGCACAAGAACTCGCTCCCCACAAAATTCGGGTCAACAGTATTGCCCCAGGAGCAATTCAAACCCCGATTAATCGTAGTGCTTGGGAAACTCCTGAAGCTAAAGCCGAATTATTAAAATTAATTCCTTACAATCGTGTCGGCATCCCAGAAGATATCGGCAAAGCAGCGGTGTGGTTGGCTTCAGATGAATCGGAATATATTCAAGGTACAACTATTTTTGTTGATGGAGGCATGACTTTATATCCAGGTTTCGCCACTGGAGGTTAATTAACATTTAATTACCTGTTAATTTAGTTAATTTAGTTAATTTAGTTAATTTAAATATGTCTGAGGAGTACTATGTTTTCACGTCATCCTCAGATAATCACTCTAAATTGAATTCATCAATAAATAGGGAAATAGACGATGAATCTTAAATTTGGGCGAGAAGTCGCTAGCACCTTTCAAATTGCAGAGTCAAGGGAATGGTTGGTTACGAATGGCATTGGTGGTTATGCTTCAGGCACGATCGCAGGAGTTCTATCAAGACGTTATCATGGTTTACTGGTGGGAGCACTAGAACCCCCAGTCGCCAGAACTTTACTCTTGACCAAGCTGGATGAAACTGTTGATTATGATGGACAAGCTTATCCCCTATTCAGTAACCGTTGGGCAGGGGGGACAGTTGAATCTCAAGGATGTCTCAATATTGAAAGTTTTCATTTGGATGGAACATCACCAGTTTGGAATTTTGCCTTTGCTGATGGTCTACTAGAAAAGCGTATTTGGATGCAACAGGGAGAAAATACGACCTACATTCGCTATAGTTATCTACGGGGTAGTCAACCTCTAAACTTATCTCTCAAAGCATTAGTTAATTATCGTGGTTATCATGGTGGGACTCATAGTAATCCTGGAGATAGAGGAAATATTGCACGATTAGCTAATAATACGCTACAAATTCAAGTTTTTCCCCATACTAATAACTTTTATCTCGGGGCAACTTTAAGCAATCAGACTAATAATTTTACATGGGAAATTAATAATACTTGGGATCACAACTTTGTTTTGGCTGTAGAGCAATATCGAGGTTTAGGTGATCACGAAGATCATCTCCATGCTGTTACGGGTAAAGTTACTTTGCAACCAGGAGATGTAATTGATATTGTCGCTAGTACCGAAAATCAGCCTCAATTTACTAGTAATGCTAGTCTAAAACAGAAAGGCGATCGCGAAAGTGAATTACTCAATAATTGGTATACGACTAATTCTTTATCTTCTGACTCTAGTAGTTGGATTGAACAATTAGTCTTAGCTGCCGATCAATTTGTGGTTGATCGCCCGTTAACGGATAATCCAGAAGGAAAGACGATTATTGCTGGGTATCCCTGGTTTACTGATTGGGGAAGAGATACGATGATTAGTCTCCCAGGATTAACGATTTCTACAGGGCGTTATGATATTGCTCAAACTATTCTGCGCACTTTTGCCAAGTATGTCGATCAAGGCATGTTGCCTAATGTATTTCCCGATGCAGGAGCAACCCCTGAATACAATACAGTAGATGCAACTCTATGGTACTTTGAGGCGATTCGCTCCTATTATGCCGCTACCGCAGATCAGGCATTTTTAAGGGAATTATTTCCGCTATTACAGGACATTATTGATTGGCATATCAATGGTACTCGCTATAGCATCAAGATGGATGATGATGGCTTATTATATGCAGGAGAATCAGGAGTACAGCTTACTTGGATGGATGCCAAAGTAGGAGATTGGGTTGTCACCCCTCGTATTGGTAAGCCTGTAGAAGTAAATGCTTTGTGGTATAACGCCTTAACCTGTATGGTGTATTTTGCCGAAGTGTTGGGAGAATCTGGGACAAATGGGACAAAGTATCAACAACTAGCAAGCAAGACGCGATCGCAATTTACTAAATTCTGGAATGAAGCGGGTGGTTACTGCTATGATGTCATCGACTCTCCTAATGGCAATGATTCCAGTTTTCGTCCCAACCAAATTTTCGCTGTTTCCTTGCCCGCAATGGCTTTGAGCCAATATGCGACCCCGTTGCTTAGTTCCGAACAACAAACCATGGTGGTGGATCAAGTTGGACAAAAACTATTGACCTCCTCTGGATTGCGATCGCTCAGTCCTGATCATCCTGATTACGCGGGAACCTATGGTGGTAATCAATTACAACGAGATGGTACCTATCATCAGGGAACTACCTGGGGTTGGTTAATTGGTCACTACGTTCAAGCTCATTTACAAGTATATCAAAACCCTGAACTAGCGGGTAGTTTTATTGCACCTATAGCCAATCATCTACTGGATGACTGTATCGGCAGTGTTAGCGAAATTTTTGATGGCGATGCACCTTTCATCCCGAGAGGTTGTTTTGCTCAAGCCTGGAGTGTAGCAGAAGTATTAAGAAGTTGGCTGATGGTCAATAAATAGTAATTTTATCTGAATAGAAGTTGGTTATTCGTAATAAGTTGTGGTGATATGTTTTTTTTCAATCTAGTTTTAGTCTTTTGAATCAAACACGAAACTAATAACTTTAAAAACTATACCCTGATTTCCCAACGTCTGTCTTTCATTTTTTCTGCTTCCTCTAAAATCTAAGTAAAAGCGATCGCTTAAATCCCCATGCTAAATAGCTTGCTGATAAATTCTTCTTCTTGCCTTTTTTCAATCAATCGTTAAGTGTCAAGCAGAAAGGAAAGGCAGATGACTTAGCTGACACCCAAGTCGGATTCTACTAGTAGTTTGATCACGGATAAACTTTACAATAATAAGTTGCAACAATTTATAGAAGAAATAGCAATGAGTGATTTTGATTACGATTTAATTATTATTGGCGCGGGTGTGGGGGGACATGGTGCAGCTCTCCATGCCATTAAAAATGGCTTAAAGACAGCAATTATCGAAGCAGGAGACATGGGTGGGACATGTGTTAACCGCGGCTGCATCCCCTCAAAAGCCTTGTTAGCAGCTTCTGGTAGAGTTAGGGAGTTTGGCGATGCTCATCATTTACAGGATATGGGCATTCAACTAGGAGGAGTCCAGTTTGATCGTAGCGCGATCGCCGATCATGCGACTAATTTAGTTAATAAAATTCAAGGAGATTTAACCAACAGTCTTAAGCGTCTCAAGGTGGATATTATTCGGGGTTGGGGTGAACTTGCAGGAAAACAAAAGGTCAAAGTTAAGGGGGATGATGGGGAGAAAATCTATACCACTAAAGATATTATGCTCTGCCCTGGATCTATTCCTTTTGTCCCCAGGGGGATTGAGATTGATGGTAAAACCGTCTTTACTAGCGACAATGCGGTTAAGTTAGAGTCTCTTCCCGATTGGATAGCAATTATTGGTAGCGGTTATATCGGCTTGGAATTTTCTGATGTTTATACTGCCCTCGGTTGCGAAGTAACCATGATTGAGGCACTAGATACTTTAATGCCTGGTTTTGATCCTGATATTGCCAAGATTGCCAAAAAAGTTTTATTAGACAAGCGGGATATTGAAACTTACAAGGGTGTCTTTGCGACTAAAATCACTCCTGGCGCACCTGTAACAATTGAATTAACTGATGCCAAAACTAAAGAAGTGATTGAAGTATTAGAAGTAGATGCTTGTTTAGTAGCTACGGGGCGGATTCCTGCGACGAAAAAACTTGGTTTAGAAACCTTAGCGGTGGAAGTAGACAAGCGTGGTTTTATTCCTGTTAACGACAAAATGCAAGTCTTGCGGGATGGAAAACCTGTGGATCATCTTTGGGCGGTAGGAGATGCTACAGGGAAGATGATGTTAGCTCATGCTGCGTCGGGGCAAGGAGTTATCGCAGTAGAGAATATCTGTGGAGATGATAAAGAAATAGATTATCGTTGTATTCCCGCTGCGGCATTTACCCATCCTGAAATTAGTTATGTGGGCATGACGGAAGCTCAAGCTAAGGAAGAAGGTAAAAAAGATGGCTACAAAGTAGCTACAGTAAAATCTTTTTATAAAGGCAATTCCAAAGCTCTAGCAGAAGGAGAAACCGAAGGGGTTGCTAAGATTATCTATCGTCAGGATACAGGGGAGTTATTGGGAGTGCATATTATTGGTATCCACGCCTCAGATTTAATTCAAGAAGCGGCAAATGCGATCGCTAAAAGAGAATCTGTCCAGAATCTTTCCTTTAATATTCATACTCATCCCACCCTGTCTGAAGTGTTAGACGAAGCTTACAAGCGCGCTCAAGTAGTTGGTGTATAAGTTAATTGGGGTAATTCATCATTGCCCCATAGTTGACATTTTTAATATCTATAAATATTGCATCAATAAAATATAGTAAATATGTTTTACTATTTAGCAAGACTATCTTATAAAGTAGTTATTGCTCTGGCGATCGCATTAGTATCGGTACAATTTATACAAGTAGTAAAATTCCAGTATTTATTCCACATCAGCAATCTTAATTAATCACAATTATAGAGATTATCGTAATTATCATCGGTCATGAAATCAATTCCTGAACTTAAACAATCAAATCTAAAACAAAGATTTCAATGGATCGTTCAACCTGATCAATACCTGAACTTGGCAATGAAGCAAGCCCCCGATCTGTTTCACGCCGATATTACAGGAGGAGATGGGTATATCTTTATTAATCATCCTGAAGCGATGCGGCAGATTGTAACTAGCGATCGCTCTAAGTATTTTGCATCCAGTCAGGACAATCATTTGTTAAGACCTTTGGTGGGAGAT
>CALLPS010000033.1 GCA_938015355.1 uncultured Pleurocapsa sp. | reverse complement strand
GCTTTGCGGATTTCCGAATAAAAAGAGGTTTGTTGCTTGCCATCACTGTAGTTAACAACAATGGTACGCATTTTGAAGTTATCACTACCAAACCATTGACGTTCTTCAGCGGACATTTCTTCTGTTTCAATAAATAGAGTGAGGGCTTCGTCTTCTCCTAAAATATAATGTCCGCAGACTTTAGCATCTTCAGGACGAATTAGCTTTCCTGTCATGTCGCTCTCAGGATCTCTTACTAGCAGAATAGTTGCTGATCCCACTTGTTTAGTTTTGCCCCAGTCTACGGAGGTATCCCAACTTTGGATCGTGCCACCCATAATTAGGTTAGAGTCTAAATGATGTTTTTGACATAATTGCACTGCTCTCGAGTCATCGGATGGGAGAAACTCAATTGTAAGGTCAGCTTTACTGCTAACAGATTTATTCTGATCCAGAAAATAGTTAGTACGCTGACTAAACCACTTACCTGCACTTAGATCTAGGAATTCTTGTAGATTCATGATTATATATTTTTGTTAATCAATAGAAATTTTTCAACTTGTTGCCTTTAATTAATTGAACATATCTTGGTTTTCTTAGCAACATTCTCATCTTCTCTCACCCCTATGTATAGCCAACATGTATAGTCAACAAAAATACCCAACTTCCGTAGTCGACTTACCTTCTTTAGAACTAACTCTCGATATTTTGCTTAATCGGCAAGAAAAAGACTGGGGGTATTTTCAAGTAGCCAAAGAAGGAGAATTTTATGCTTTATATATTCCGACATTAGATAGCTTCAAACTGTATAAAAATCCTAAAAGCGAAAACTACAGAGGATATTGGCGGCATCCTCGATCAGAAATCCTACCTGACGTAAAAAATCGGGATGAAAAACCAGATATCTTTCTGCGTAATCGTAGCAAGCAAGTAGAAGAAAAAAAGAAAAAGCAAACTATTCGCAAGAAACAGCGAATTATCGACGTTAAATATCGCTACAATCCCTGTGCCGAAATGTACCGCCTAAATCAAATGATCGCTAAACTGATCCGCGATCGCATTGCTAGCAATATTACTTTTACCCCAGGGACAGAGATTATGCCTCTGGTGTTGGCGACGGAAGTAGAAGATTAAATTCTCGACCGTAGCACGATCCTGATTAAGATCTCTAAAATAATCGGGCATAATTCAAGTTAGCAAAAATTATCAAATTATTATATTCTGTGGGCTTATGGTAGAGGCAAAAATCGGCATTATCGGTGGCAGTGGTTTATATAAAATGGATGCTCTCAAAGATGTCCAGGAAGTAAAATTATCTACGCCCTTTGGCGATCCTTCCGATGCGCTAATTGTCGGTAAATTAGAAGACGCTACAGTAGCCTTTTTAGCTCGTCATGGACGCAATCATCACCTGATGCCGACAGAATTACCTTTTAGGGCAAACATCCATGCCATGAAGCAGCTAGGGGTAGAGTATCTTATCTCCGCTTCTGCCGTTGGCTCCCTCAAAGAAGAAGCCAAGCCCTTAGACATGGTAATACCCGATCAGTTTATCGATCGCACTAAAAATCGCATCTCAACCTTTTTTGGTAACGGTTTGGTAGCTCACATTGCCTTCGGCGATCCCATCTGTCCCCATCTTGCCGATATTCTGGCTGATGCGGTAGATTCTTTGAATTTATCCGAATCAAATTTACATCGTGGCGGCACTTATATCTGTATGGAAGGGCCGGCATTTTCCACCAAAGCCGAGTCTAACCTCTACCGTAGTTGGGGCGCAACAGTGATTGGCATGACTAACCTGACTGAAGCAAAACTAGCGAGAGAGGCAGAAATAGCTTATGCTACTTTGGCGCTGGTTACCGATTATGACTGTTGGCATGACGACCATGACAATGTGACGGTGGAAATGATTATTGATAATTTACATAAAAATGCCATTAACGCTCAAAAAGTAATCAAAGAAACCGTTAAACAGCTAAATGCTAACCCACCCGAATCCATTGCTCATTCAGCTTTAAAATATGCAATTCTTACTCCACCTGACAAGATTCCTGCTGAGACTAAGGAAAAGTTAGCTTTATTAACTAAAAAGTATTTTTAAACTTTAATTAAAATTGATTTAGAAACCGCAAATCACTATTATATAAACGGCGAATATCGTCAATTTGGTGTAGCACCATGGCAAATCTTTCTACGCCAAAACCTGCTGCAAAGCCAGTATATATCTCTGGATCATAGCCGACAGCTTGCAGTACATTAGGATCGACCATGCCGCATCCCATAACTTCCAACCATTTACCTTGCCACTGCACATCCACCTCCGCGGAAGGCTCGGTGAAAGGGAAGTAACTAGTACGAAACTGTACAGGAAGTTCATCGCCAAACATCCGTTGCAAAAACTCTTTGATGGTGCCTTTGAGATCCGTAAATTTCAATCCTTTATCAATGGCTAATATTTCAACCTGGTTAAATACTGCGGAGTGAGTCGCATCAACCGTATCTCGACGATAAACTCGACCAGGAGCAATAATTCTGATTGGGGGCTCATGGTTTTCCATATAGCGAATTTGCACTGAGGAAGTATGAGTCCGCAGCAAATGTCCCCCTGGCAAATAAAAAGTATCCTGCATATCTCTAGCAGGATGATCAGGAGGAGTATTGAGGGCCTCAAAATTATAATAGTCGGTTTCTATTTGTGGCCCCGTAGCGACGGTGTAACCCAAACCGACAAAGATATCCAATACACGGTCTACCACACCATTAAGAGGATGAACTCTACCTAGAGGACGATTAACCCCAGGCATAGTTACATCGATAGTTTCGGCTTGAATTTGGGCGGTGATTTCTGCTTGTTGCAGGACTTGTTTGCGCTGTTCTAGACTTGCTTGAACTTCTGACTTAACAACATTAGCTAAAGACCCCACCACGGGACGTTCTTCTGGGGATAATTTACCCATACCCCTTAAGATTTGGGATACTTGACCTTTTTTGCCCAGATACTTAACTCTTAGCTGTTCTAGGTCATCTAAGCGATCGCTCTTGGCGATCGCATCTATGGCGACGGTATTTAATTCTTGTAGTTGTTCTTGGATAGTCATTCAGGATAATTAGCAATTTTCTAAGATCTGCCAGCGATCGCTTATGGAACATTCTACTGATGATAATTGTTTCCACAAGCTAGATGCAGTTCATAATAATATACCGAAATCTCTCCCACAATAGATAAGCGGAGGGGGGTCAAATTAATTAATTAAACCACTGTTCTCAGTAAAAGTAACTACAACTAACTGATAGAAGCTGGTTTCAGAGATTTCCCGTATTTACAGGTATTGAAAACAAGGGTTATTTTGTAAGTTAGTTTGTTAGTAAGAACGATGATTGGCTCATATTATGATAATCTGCTTACTATTTTTTAAGATTGTCTGATTATAATTTTTTGAAAATTGTCACATAAAATATCAGCAAAAGATTTTATCCAATTGTGTTGATAAATATAATTAATTTAGCCCAAAATAGTCCCATATCTAGGCATAAGCTGAGGAAACAATTTTGAGTTTATTTTCTCCAGAAAAGACCAAAAAAACACCGTCAATATACGGATATATTATTGCTGGAGGAATCGGCAGTCTTTTGATACTTTTCCTAATTCAAAAGAGCTTTCCTCTCAACAATCGTCAGGCTAAAAAATACCATAGTAATATTAGAGAGGCTCAAAAGGAAGTATATAAGCTAGAAAAAAAATTAATTACTAAACAAGCTACTACTTCAGACTCAAATGAGCATTTGAACTTACAACTAGAAGCTGTTGATACGGCAATCAATGTTTTAAAGGAACTACCTAACTTTTTGACGCAACCAAAGCAGAATATTTTCCAAGAAAAGCTAGAAAGTCAAGATTCACTATTATCAGAACAGTCCAAACTTATTGCTGAGTTACAATCTACACAAAAAGAATTCGACCAATCGTGTTCCCAGGTAGCCAAGTTCAAACAGGAGATTGTTAATAATCCCAAAGTCTTTGGGGGCAATATCTCAGTCAGGAGTGATTTATTTATTTCTCTCAATAACTTATTAGATCTTTCTATTCTTTATTGTCAAAATACTAACCAACAATTGGCAGAAACTATTCAAACTGAAATTGAAGAAATAATTTTTTTAGTAGAACAAAGACAATTTATAGAAAATAAATTTATAATTAGTGAATTTATTGCTCAAAAAAGTAATATAATTCAGCAAAGTAAACAAAAAAGTTTGCTTCGTCAGAAAATAAATTTAGAAATTCTAATTGGTAATCTTGAAGAAATTGAAGTCGATTATTTAAGTCAATATCAAAAGCAATTACAAAATATAAATAACTATAGATTAATTAGTAGTTTATGCTGTTTACTAATCACAGTATTCATAGCATATAAAATCATCAGTAATTTATCCCACACTAATTATAAGATCGTTAACATTCTTGAAGGTTTTACTCAAGAATTAGAAACTAATGTCGAAGAAAGAACAGCTCAACTAGAAGAAAGTATCCAAAACACAGAAGCTGCTTTAGCGGAGGCACAAAATGCCAACCAAGCTAAAAGTAGATTTTTGGCAAATATGAGTCATGAACTGCGTACTCCTCTTAATGCTATTTTAGGGTTCACTCAACTGATGACCCGTGACGATTCAATTGGCGAGGGACAACAAGAAAATCTCAAAATTATTAATCGTAGTGGCGAACATTTACTGAGATTAATTAATGATATTTTAGAAATGTCTAAAATAGAAGTAGGTCAAATAACTCTTAATGAAAGTCAGTTTGATTTATATTTAATGCTAAAAAACATTGAAGAAATGTTGCGCTTAAAATCCGAAGCAAAGAACTTAAATCTTGAGTTTAATATAGATAAAAATGTTCCTAAACTTATTTATACTGATGAAGGTAAATTACGTCAGATAGTTATTAATTTGTTAGGAAATGCCCTCAAGTTCACCGAAACAGGATCTATAATACTGACAGTAAGGTTAGAAGAAAAGACCCCAGTAGCACAGGATAAAATAGAATTTCTTTTTTCTGATACTTATTCTTTATACTTCTCGGTCGAAGATACGGGACCTGGTATTGAACCAGAAGAAATGAATCAATTGTTTAAGGCTTTTGAGCAGACAAAAATAGGTCGTGTTTCCAATGAGGGAACTGGGTTGGGTTTGTCGATCTGCCATAAATTTGTGGAGTTGATGGGTGGAGAACTGAAGGCGACAAGTACAATCGGTCAAGGTAGTAATTTCTTCTTTAATGTGTTGCTTCGGGTGCAAGAAACATCGACTATCGAAACAATTAGATCAGTTGATACCGAGGAGAGAAAAGTTATCGGTATAGCTCCAGGGCAACCTCAATATCGTATTTTGGCAGTAGATGATGTTGCGGCAAGTCGTTTGCTACTTAATAAACTATTGACAGGTATCGGCTTTTTAGTTCAAGAAGCTGGGGATGGAGAAGAAGCGATCGCTCTCTGGTCACAATGGCATCCCGATTTGATTCTGATGGACATGAGAATGCCTAAAATTGATGGTTATGAAGCAACTCGACGTATTAAAGCCCAACCTCAGGGTCAAGAAACGGTGATTATTGCTTTGACAGCTAGTGCCTTTGAAGAAGAGAGAGTGCTAATCTTATCTGCTGGTTGTGATGACTTTATGCGGAAACCGTTTAAGGAAGCAGAATTACTCGCCAAAATTGGTCAATGTTTAAGGATTGATTATCTTTATGAAGAAACAACGGCGGCAACTGTCAACCAAAAAGTGTTGCTTGAAGAATTGACAAAAGAAAGTTTAACAGTTATGCCAGTGGAATGGCGATCGCAATTATATCAAGCGGCAGCTCAAGTTGATAACCAAGAAATATACCAGCTATTATCAGAAATTCCTGATGAGTATGAATCCTTGGCAAAGGGATTGAAAGACTTGGCGGAACAATTTCGCTGTGACAAAATTATTGATCTAGCTAAATTCTCTAATTAATGAAAGCACTGACCTTGGAGACACCCCAAGCTAAAATTCTGGTAGTAGATGATAAGCCCGAAAATCTTCGTCTGCTGGCGGATGCTTTGGGTAATCAGGGATATGACGTTAAAGGAGTTATCAACGGGGAAATGGCTCTAATGGTGGCAAACAAAGTCATTCCCGATCTAATTTTGTTAGATGTTGTCATGCCAGACTTGGATGGTTATCAAGTTTGCCAACAGCTTAAAGCGAATGAGGCAACACAGAATATTCCGATTATCTTTTTAAGTGCGAGTAACAACTCGGTTGATCGAGTCAAAGCATTAAGTGCGGGGGGAGTGGATTACATCAACAAACCTTTTCAGATCGATGAAGTACTATTACGTATTAGAAATCAGCTCCAACTTCAGGCTGCTCAAAAAAAGATTCTCAAATTCAATACTGAATTAGAACAGCGCATTCAAATGCGGACAGCTCAGTTAGAGTCGGCAAACCGAGAGCTACAGCATGAAGTATCCGAACGGGGTGAACTGACAAAACTGCTGCAAGAAAGTGAGGAAAGATTAGAGAGTATTCTTAACTCCTTAGAAGAGGTGGTATGGTCAGCCGAAGTGGCAACAGATAACCTACTGTTCCTGAATCCCGCTGCCGAACAAGTTTATGGTCGTCCAGTTGATGAATTATTAAAAAATCCCAATTTACGCTTAGAATCGATTCATCCTGAAGATCGAGATCGGGTTAAATCATCCCTAGCATGTTCGGTTAACCAGAGCAAAGATCTTGAATATAGAATCGTACAGCCTAGTGGAGAAATTCGCTGGGTATGGGAGCGCAGTCGCTTAATCTACAATCAGAAAGGAGAAGCAAACCGTAGAGATGGGATTATTAGCGATGTTACGGAGCGCAAAAAAATTGAAGCAGAATTAAGCTATGAAGCCAAGCATGACTCTCTAACCCATTTACCCAATCGAGCCGCTTTTATCGACCGCATTGAACGGGCTCTTGAGCAAAGCCATCGAGATCCCGAATATTTATTTGCCGTTTTATTTATCGATCTTGATCGGTTTAAAATTGTCAATGATAGTCTTGGTCACCAAATCGGTGACGAGTTATTAATTTCGGTGGCACAGATTTTAACTGACTGCTCTCGTCAAGGGGATTTTGTGGCTCGGTTGGGGGGAGATGAATTTACGATTCTGCTCCACAAAATTCAAACTATCAAAGAAGGAAATGCGATCGCTCAAAAAATTAATCAGCAGTTAGGGGCTCCTTTTTATTTACAAGGACATACGGTCTTTACCAGTGCCAGCATTGGTATCGTCGAGGCTAATAATAGGTATCAAGACATTGCGGAAATTTTACGGGATGCTGATCTCGCAATGTACCGCGCTAAATCCCTAGGAAAAGCGAGACATGAAGTATTTCATCCTGAAATGTATGCTGAAACTAAGGAACTTCTAGAAACAGAAAACGACTTACGCAAAGCGATCGTTCAAAATCAGTTGGTGTTACATTATCAACCAATAATATCCCTAAAAACAGATACACTGTATGGCTTTGAAGCACTAGTGCGTTGGCAGCATCCTACCAAGGGTCTCATTTATCCTGACAAATTTATTGCAGTTGCCGAAGAAACAGGACTGATTATAGCGATTGGGGAATGGGTCTTAAAAGAAGCTTGTCAGCAAATGCAGTATTGGCAAAGTAAATATCATAAAAATGCCGCAGACTTGAAAATTAGCGTCAATATTGCTAGCCAACAAATCAAAGATCCTAATTTTCTCGATACCTTAGATCAAACCCTTGGCAATACAAAATTCTCAGGTCATTGTTTGCATTTAGAAATTACAGAAACCACCTTAATGGATTATCAGCCTGAGACAATTACTTTGTTTGAACAAATTAGAGCCAGAGGAATTCGATTGAATATTGACGATTTTGGGACTGGTTATTCTTCTTTGCAATATCTAAAACGCTTCCCGATTAACATGCTAAAAATTGATCGCTCGTTTGTCCAAGGAATGTTGGATGACCGTGAAAACTTTGAAATCGTTAAAATGATTATCACCTTATCTCGCACCTTGAAAATAAACATCGTCGCCGAAGGTATCGAAAATTTAAAACAGTTAAAAGTATTGCAAACCCTCCATTGTGAACTCGGTCAAGGATATTTATTCTCGAAAGCGTTAGATCAGGAGTCTGCCGAGTTATTGATTGAACAGTAAATTAATTAACTGACGTTACGCAAAATAACGAGATATCAGTAGTTAAGGGTGAAAGTTGTTAGTTGTTAGTTGTTAGTTATATCTTTGACTCAGCATTTAATATCTACTACCCACTACCCACTACCTACTACCTACTACCTACTACCTACTACTTATCCTGACAGATCTATTGGTGCGTAATATCAGTTATTTAATCTTGATTATTTTTCAGTGCTACAGCATAAATATCTGTATACTGCTGAATGATTTGTTCGAGATCGTAATCTTTCATTTTTGCCTGGGCTTTTTCTGCCATGATGCTTAAACTGTCTGGATCTTCAATCACCTGAATCATGGCTTGTGCCAAGGCATCGGTATCACCAAGTTCAACTAGTAAGCCACATCCATCTTCTAATAAATCCTGTGTCCCACGGATCTTTGAACCAATTACAGGAGTAGCAAGACACATCGCCTCCATAATGCTACGGGGTAAGCCTTCTTGTTGGGAAACTAGCAATACTGCATTTGCAGCCTGAATTAGGGTGGGGATGTCGGTACGATAACCTAAGAAATGGACTTGATTAGTTATTCCCAATACTGTGGCTAATTGCTCTATGTCCTCTTTAATGGGGCCTTCTCCTGCCAAAGCCAAGTGAACTTGAGGATTAGCTACTTTAGCAAGGGCATTTAACAAATCTCGATGTCGTTTGCGGGGGGTAAATTCGGCAATGGAGAGTAAGAGAGTATCGGAGGGTGATAGTTTTAATTCTTGGCGTACTTGTTGCACATCTGCTGGGGTAACTTGACGAGAAGTATAGTAATTAGTATCAACTCCAATCCCACGGGTATAGTAGATTCTTGCCTCAGGTAGAAAATTATACTTTTTGGCGGCAGTTTCGTCCTCTCGGTTAATTGTCACTAGATAATCAGTCCATTTACCCGCTAGCTTTTCTAAAGTAAGGAAAATTGCGTTTTTAATCACACTACCGCCACGATAAAAATGAAAACCATGGGCAGTATAGATAACCTTAGTTGCTTGAACATCTTTGAGAGCATAACGAGTTACAAAAGCGGCAATGGGAGTATGAACATGGACTAAATCATAATTACCTTCAGCAACTACTTTTTTTACCCTGGAAACCCCTGCTAACAAATTTCGCGGATCAAAGACATTCCGTGACCACTGAATATCAAAAATGCGATCGCACGCCGCAACGCATTCTCTATCGGAGTTAAGCCCCTGTGCCATCCCGTCAACCTGCCAGCCTAAGTCGCGAAAATGTTTGATTAGGGGAAGTAAGAAACTGCGAATGGTAATGGGGACTGTGGTGACAATTAGTAGTTTAGGGAATAGTTTGGACATTATGACATTATATTTATAATAATTATCGATTAAAAGTAGAGTCGCTTTTCTAAATTATGGTAGATAGTCATTCTGAGACAGAGCGCTTCCGACAGTTACAAAATCAGTTACGAGAATGGACAAGATCCCCAGAGGAGGGGCAACTGTGGCAGAGCATAGATATCTTTGATCAGGATGACTACGATATTTTAGTAGTTCCCTCTTTTAGTGTCGATCAGGAAGTAGGGGATAAGGTAACAGGTTTTTTACACTACGAAGAAAGATTACTGTTTTCTTTGATTCGCCTGCGTAATCCTTTGACAAGGGTGATTTATATTACTGCTTTGCCCCTTTGTCCCATCGTCATTGATTACTATCTACAATTATTACCAGGGATTCCTTTTTCCCATGCCCGCGATCGCCTATTATTAATTAGTACCTTTGATGGCTCTCTCCAACCCCTGAGCCAAAAGATTTTAGATCGTCCTCGTCTGGTCAAAAAGATTCGTGCGGCGTTGCGTCCGCATAAGTCTTATATGGTTTGTTATAACTCTACAGATCTTGAACAACAGCTATCTTTAAAATTAGGTATTCCCCTGTTAGCCGCCTCTCCTGAAGTCCTTAACTGGGGTTCTAAAAGCGGTAGTCGACGTATTTTTGCTGAGGCAGGAATCCCCCATCCTGATGGTAGTTATACCGTGAGAAACATTGATGATTTAGTCGAGGAATTATGGCAACTATGGCAAAGACAACCTCACCTACAGCGGATTGTCGTTAAGCTCAATGAGGGCTTTTCGGGGGAAGGAAATGCCTTACTCGATCTGCGACCCATTCAAGAGCATCTTCCGACTCAGGATAATGAATCAGAATCTAAAGCAGCATTAAGAAAACAGCTTATAGAGATGAGCTTTCAGGGGGCAGGAGAAACCTGGTCAACTTTTTCGCTTCGTATTCCTGAATTAGGAGCAATTGTCGAGGCTTTTGTCGAAGGAGAAATAAAGCGATCGCCTAGTGTTCAAGGTTATATTAGACCATCAGGAGAAGTGGAAATTGTCTCCACCCACGATCAGATTTTAGGTGGTGCCGATGGACAGGTATATGAAGGTTGTTATTTTCCTGCGGATGCGGACTATCGTTATCAGTTACAAGAGATTGGTTTAAAAGTCGGGGAAGTCTTGGCAGCAAAAGGTGCAATCGAACGATATGGAGTAGATTTTATTACCGTACAAGATCCTGATACAAAAATTTGGGATATTCAGGCGATCGAAATTAACCTCCGCAAAGGCGGGACAACTCACCCTTTTATGACTCTAAGATTGCTTACTAACGGGACGTTTGATTACGATACGGGAAAATTTCTCAGTCAACAAAACCAAGAAAAACACTATATCTCGACGGATAATCTCCAGAAAGAGCAATATCGCGGTTTATTACCTAATGATCTGATGGATATTATTGCTCAGGAAAGACTGCATTTTGATAGCAGTAGTCGTACAGGGACAGTATTTCATCTGATGGGTGCCTTGTCAGAATTTGGCAAACTTGGGTTAACTAGTATTGGCAATTCTTTAGAAGAAGCTCAGGAAATTTATGACCGCGTAGTATCCGTCTTAGATCAAGCAACTGACCCCAAATCCCTAGAGGAAGATGCTCAAGATATGCCTCTGCCATTACCAATTAACTGGAGTAGTAGATAAGGGATAAGGGATAAGGAAGAGACTGAGGTTGATTATTATTCCTCTAGTTTTGCTGATACAGCCTCAATCATTGCGGAAAACTCGGATTCACTGTGAATTTTAACTGTTAGAGAATTCATATCCCTAATAATATTGGCTAACTCGGAAAATATATTACGTATTTCAGTATATAAATCTATATCTTCTCGGAAACCTTGTAAATTAGCGTTTGAAACACTGTTCATTGCTTCATCTAATTTCTTGATTTCTTGTTCCCAATATTTGACGTATTGAATCCGATCTAGTGATTTATAGATTTTGGCATCAGGTAAAACAATGGGGAAAATGCGATCGCGAAATTGACCATTCTTAAAGATCTGCAACAACTCAAACATGCAATTCTCTGATTCTAAGTAAGCTTTGCTAATTACCACAACAACGCACTTACCACGACCAATACTTTCCATAAAAGCTGAAATCTGAGCTTTATATCCCGCATCTCTAATATCTCGAACAATTGTAATTCCTTGAGCTTGAAAAGCAGCATCTAACTCATCAGTAATTTTATTGCTTTCCTCTGCCCAAGAATAGGAAATAAATACTTCTTTAGTCACTTTTTTAGGTGTTGATTTTCTGATTTTATTTGAAGAGCGATTACTTTCTCTTAACCTTCGATTTTCCTCTGAAGAAATACCATTTAGTAACTGTCTAATATTAATTTCTTCGGTAAGCCCTGTAGGAATTATTGTCTGAATATGGTTATTATCTAAATCTAATAACCACTTGTAATCTACTGGAGGAATATCTGGATAGTCTAGTAAAGGTACTTTTTCCCCTGGGAGAATACCAGGAATTGTATCATGAATATAATCAAAGTGAGAACGAATTGCTGTTAAAAGATTACGTCTAGTATTTTCTTTGCCAATAACACGAATTATAATCTTTTTATCTTCTCGATCCGCTTTTACTAATGCTCGATTGACTTCTTTTACTAATACTACTCCACTGCGCCAGTAAGTATCTTTAGAGATCCATTGACTCATACGGACAATGAAACGAGAGATAATACTCCCTGGTAAGACATCATAGTGATACTCAAATGCTAGAGAATCCTGCCATTCTCCTGTGTCAGGTTCAGCTTTAGGAAGAATATCGGGAATGAGAAACTTTTGATCTCTTTCGATGTCGAAACAAAGTTCAAACTTCCGCATCATGTCAATGATAAAGAGATGTTTATTTGTAGGATATCTTTGACGATCTAAAATTCGACGCAGCATTTTTAATTCGAGAATACCTTTATAATCAACAATTAATTGATAGTCGTTAATAATTTTATAAACGCCGTTAGTTACCCAATCAGGATTAAGTACATGGGTATCTTCTAACCTTAGATCATCTTGAAAATTTAAAATAATGCCTAGATCGTTTAAAAGTCTGATTAAAATATGCTGATTATCTGACTGATCGATTTCTTCAGATTCACAGAGAGATTTATATTCATGGTAAGGAATAAAATCAAAGTCTTCTTTTAAATTTTCTAACTTTTGTTTCACCTTAAACCAAGGTAAGGGCAATTGATCGTCAATATGCTCTAATTTAATAATTTCTTGAGTGACTTTGGCATTTAATTCTGCAATTCCATTATCTTGGTCTTGATTACAAGCTGTTTTATAAAATCCTTTAATTTGTGGATATTTTTGTTGTAAACCTCGTTGATCGATATCTAAAGGATGTTGATCGGCTTTATTTCCCACAATAATTACAGGAGAATCTTTACCATAACTTTGAATGATTTTCAGCCAATATTCAATGCGATTTTCTTCTTCTCCTAAAGTAGTATCAATTACTAACAGATAGAGACTCCGCTTAGTTAGGAAAAACTGGTGGGTAGAGTGCATAATTTCTTGTCCCCCAAAATCCCATACATTGATTTGATACTGATCTTGATTAATTTCTACCTTCCAAGATTCAATAACAATACCATCGGTTTTATGACGATTAGGATCGAATTGATTTCTAATTAACCTTTCTCTAACACTGGTTTTTCCTACATTACCCTGCCCTACCAACAGCATTTTTGCTTCATGGAGAAGTTTTTGCTGGTTGGTTTGTAACGATAAATGGTAATTAATAATAAAGTCTGGTTCATCATATCTCTTTATAATTTCTGGCGGAATAGGAAAGGGATTATCATGGAGGGTAAGTTTTGAGAGGTTGGTTAGTCGTCCTATTTCCGAAGGCAGGCTACTGAGACTATTATTACCGAGGTGAAGGCGAGTAAGGTTGGTTAATTGTCCTATTTCTGGAGGCAGGCTACTGAGACTATTGTGTTCGAGGGAAAGTGCGGTGAGGTTGGCTAATTGTCCTATTTCTGGGGGCAGATTACTGAGGCTATTAATATCGAGATAAAGCTCTGTGAGGTTGGTTAATTGTCCTATTTCTGGGGGCAGATTACTGAGACTATTGTGTTCGAGGGAAAGTGCGGTGAGATTAGTTAATTGTCCTATTTCTGGGGGCAACTCTGTTAAATCCATCACAGACAGATTAAGTTCTAGAGCTTCTTCTCTAACTGCTTGTTCAATAAGCTGCAACGCTTTATCGTACGGTGTTATTGCATCAGTTATTTCTTTCTGGCTTAACTCTGAATCACTGGAGTTAATTGCCATAGCATACCAATCATTAACAATTTCCTCTGGCTTTAATTCCAATACATCACAGATTAAACTAACTGCTTCCTCGCTAATTTTGTATTTGCCATTGCCCCACTGAGGATTGAATAATCGCTTAACCTGATCTATCGTTACCTGGGCTGCATCTTTGATCTGCTTGTAAGTATATTTCTTGCTGCTTTTAGCTTCTTTTAGTTTCTTAACCCCTTCTGCTGTGGCAAGATAACCGCCTCGTCTTTTCTCTATATTCATCTTAATTAACCTCAGTTTCAGTTAAGACAATTAACTGATCAGGTTAACTATAAGCTACAAGCCACCAGCTTTTCAATTTGTATGCTAAACCCCGTCTATATCTTAATTTTGATGTTGATTATTTGCCTGTCTTGTATTCCTCACTACGACCCTACGACCTTACCTCATACTAAATCCGATTGCTAAAAGTTACTATAAATTGAACTCAGGAAATCAACTTAAACCCTACTAGATGGTGCTACCTACTACCCTACA
>CALLPS010000032.1 GCA_938015355.1 uncultured Pleurocapsa sp. | reverse complement strand
ATTTAACAGGTTTATTTGTCGGGTCAGAAGGAACTTTAGGTATTGCCACGGAAGTAACTCTCAAGATCTTGAAACGTCCTGAATCTGTATTTGTCGTGTTGGCAAATTTTCCTACTGTGGAAGATTCTGGTACCGCTGTGGCAGATATCATTAGTTCGGGGATCATTCCTGCGGGGATGGAAATTATGGATAACCTGAGTATTAATGCGGTAGAGGATATTGTGGCTACTGGTTGTTATTCTCGGGATGCGGCGGCAGTCTTATTAATTGAGTTGGATGGTTTACAGGTCGAAGTGGAAGCTTATCGACAACAGGTAGAAGCAATTTGTCGGCAAAATAATGCTACTGGTATTACTACCGCTGATGATATTGATACTCGGGCAAAGCTATGGCAAGGAAGAAAGGCTGCTTTTGCCGCTGCGGGACATATGAGTCCCGATTATTTTGTCCAAGATGGGGTGATTCCTCGCACTAAATTAGCCGAAGTGTTAGCCGAAATTAATGCTTTGAGCGATCGCTATGGTTATAAAATTGCCAATGTTTTTCATGCTGGAGATGGCAATTTACATCCCTTAATTCTTTATGATAATGCTGTGCCAGGAGCATTTGAAACTGTGGAAGAAATTGGTGGCGAAATACTCAAGCTTTGCGTTGATGCGGGGGGCAGCTTATCGGGAGAACATGGTATTGGGGCAGATAAAAATTGTTATATGCCTTATATGTTTAATGCGATCGATTTGGAGACGATGCAATATATTCGCACTGCACTCAATCAGAAGGGATTGGCGAATCCAGATAAGATTTTTCCTACTCCTCGCAGTTGCGGAGAAGCGGCTAATGCGCAAAAGATGGCGCAGTTTAAAGATGTTGAACTGTTCTAACGATATCTAACTCATAACCAACTTGGATTGAGCTAAATCTCTGATCAAAGGTGTTCTATCTGTAATATAGTTAGCTAGTAATTTAAGATCTTCTGCTGCCAGGGGAGATATGCTTTCAACTTGTCGGATCAGGTTTTGTACTATTTCTTCATCTGACAGTTTGGCGATCGCATAAGGATTGCCTGTCTCTACAAATCGCCACATTCTGCGTAGAATCTTTGTATCTAAAGTCATGAATTCCTCACCTAAAGCTGTCTCATCATATTAACCCAAATATAAAGAGAACCTTAAGAAAAACTATTTATAGTAAACATATCTATACATAGTCAGTACTATTATGCTTATCACCAGAGGAAAATTGACATCCTCCCTGGGCTAAAAGCCGCAGGGATTCCAAGACTAGAATAAGCTCAATTGCTTAACTATCTTACGGGTTGACGTTTCACTGCAACTTGCTGCCGAGGCAGTCTTACTGTCGCTCACCGTCCGTTTATTGTCGTGGGTATGTCCTACCCCGACATTGTTGATATTTTTGGCTGCGTTTTCATCCCGACATTGAGTTGTGCCACAGCCCATGCAAACTATCTCTCTAATTGAAAGATCCAGCTTGCCCCACTTGTAGCCACAATCAGAACAGATTTGAGAAGTTGGTTGCCACCTATCTATGACTCTTACATCACGACAATATTTGTTAGCTTTTGCCTCACACATGGTACGAAACTGACTCCAACCTTGTTGACTTATTGCCCTGGCTAGCTTCCTGTTTTTAACCAAGCCAGAGACGTTTAAATCCTCAAGGGAGACAATGCTATTTTCTCGAATCAAACGAGTAGATAGCTTATCTAAAAAATCTTTTCTTTTGTCAGTTAATCGTGCATGTAGCTTGGCTATTTTTAGTCTTAACCCTTCTCTTCTGTTGCTACCCTTGACTGCTTTAGCTAAACGTTTTTGAGCACGTCTAATCTTTCTATCCAGCTTTGAATAGTCGGGGGCAAACACTTTTTCTCCGTTGCTCAACGCCGCAAAAATCTTAATACCTAAATCTACTCCAATTGATTCTCTTGGTGCAGGTTCAGATATTGCTTCGATCTCTACTACAAAGCTCAGGAAATATCTATTAGCACAGTCTTTGATTACCGTGACAGAGGATGGGACAGACGGAAGGTCTCGACTCCATTTTGTAGTTAACAATCCGATTTTGGCTAGATAAACTTTGTCGTTTTTAATGGAAAAACCACCACGGGTAAATCTGGCTGACTGCTGGTTTCCCCGCTTTTTGAACTTGGGATATCCTCGACTATGCTTAAAAAAGTTCTGATACGCTATTCCTAAATCAGCTATTGATTGCTGCAATGGAATGTTGGAAACTTCAGATAACCACCCCCTCGACTCAGTTTTCTTTGCTAAGGTGATGAATAACTTCTGAAGCACCGAAGTCTTGAAAATTTGGTCGTATTTGCACAGAGCCAACGAGTCGTTATAGACAACTCGTACGCACCCAAACAACCGAGACAGTGCTCTTTGTTGTGGGGCAGTAGGATAAATTCTGTACGAATACCGTGCTTTCATACTATGATCATACCACGATTGTGTCTCTGCCTAGATAAAGCCGCCCTGAAGTGCGGGGCTTGTATCCCAAAATTAACGGTCAGCTTTTGTTAACTATTGTTTCCTTATCCTTGTTTTTTAAGACGAGGAGGATGTCAAAGATATTTTCCCTTAAATACCTCCGTAGCAGGGCCAGTCATGTAAACGCGATTATCCCCTGCTGACCATTCAATGCCTAGGCATCCACCAGGTAATTCTACAGTGCAAGCGCGATCGCATTTACTATTCAATACTCCCGCAACTACCGAGGCACAAGCCCCCGTACCACAGGCGAGGGTAATTCCTGCACCTCGTTCCCAAACACGCATTTTTATGTAATCTGGCTTAATCACCTCAATAAACTCGGTATTGATACGTTGAGGAAAGACTTCATGATGCTCAAATAAAGGTCCAATTTGCTCTAGGGCGATCGCTTTACTATCTTCAACAAAAGTAATACAGTGAGGATTTCCCATACTTACGGTAGTCACTAACCAGTTTTGAGCGGCAACTTCAAGGGGTTGAGCAATAACTTTGCCCTCTACTCCAACAAGAGTGGTGGGGATTTTCGTCGCTAATAATTCTGGTTCTCCCATATCTACCGTGACTTCACCATTGTTTTCTAGTCGTGGAACAATAACTCCTGCCAGGGTATGAATTTTGTAAGATTTATTAACTTCCCCATTTCCTTCTAAATCAGAGATAAACTTAGCGAGACAGCGGATACCATTACCACACATTTCAGGCTCAGAGCCATCAGAGTTATAAATTCTCATGGTGTAGTCTGTACCTTCTTTTCCTGGTAAGGCAAAAATTACTCCGTCACCACCAATGCCAAAATGGCGATCGCACATAGCGATCGCTTGTTCGGGAGTAATGATCGGTTCGGCAAGGTGGCGATTATCAACCAAAATGAAGTCATTGCCTAATCCCTGGTATTTGCTAAACTCGACTGCCATGTTTAATTTTCCTCAACTAGAATACGAAAACTGGAAATATGACTCAATTTGATACTGCTATGCCTGGTGTAAGACAAGTCCAAAATTACATCAAAGACAAGCAAGAAGTAGAACTAAAATTAGTAACCGATGATCTGATGGTCGGTAAAATTATCTGGCAAGATACGGACTCAATCTGTATCATGGATCATTACAATCAGCAAACTTTAGTCTGGCGACAAGCTCTAGTTTATCTTAAGGCGAAGGCTTGACGCTCCCTGAAGGTGAATTTTAGTACGGTGGAAGTTATCCCACCGTAGTTAAATTACGACTAAGCAAGTTTACTTTTAACTAGTGCTTGGATTTTCTTCCCATCAGCTTTGCCCTTCAACTGTTTCATTGCAGGACCCATTACTTTCCCTAAATCCTTGAGAGAAGTTGCACCAGAAGAAGCAAGAATTTCGTCGATAATGGCTTCCACTTCTTCGTCGCTAACTTGTTCGGGTAAATAGGTTTCAATAATGCTTAGTTCTTGTCCTTCTTTTTCCGCCAGATCATCTCTTCCAGCATTTTTGAACTGTTCGATAGAATCACGACGTTGTTTTGCCTGTTGAGATAATAATTCTATTTCTTGTTCTGGGTTAAGGCTATCTTGACCTTTGGGTCGAAGTTCTACTTCCTTATCTAAGATCGCTTTTTTTATACTACGTACTGTCTGGAGGCGAATCTTATCTTTAGCCTTCATCGCCGTTTTGATGTCTTCTCCAATCTGTTCTTTAAGACTCATCTTTTTTTCCTCAGCATGAGTAACTCATTGTAAAATACTTTTTGCGCAATACATCAAGAAATCGGATTAATTTGTTTCTTAGGAGGGTAAATTCAGTATCGGATTATCTTTCAGCCTGGTTGTCGCTCCCGTTGATTTGTTCTAGTATTTGTTCAATACTGGTTGCAGGTTCAAGACAAGAGGAGGCTCTACATACCAGAGCTATAGAAGCTTCTGGTAATTCTGTTTCGAGTCTAAAGACGGTAGTAGGTAAATAATTAGTATTTAACTGCTCTATATATAACTCGCTGGTTTTGATACTAGTGCCATGGAGAAACCAATCTAATGCCGTAAATAAACTGGGACAAGCTGTAGGAGACTTTTTCATTACCGAATTAAAAGCCTGAAGTCCTTGCTCTGCTTGCTCTAGATATTCCAAATTGTCGGTTAAAAGAGAGAGACGGACTAAATTTGCGATCGCAATTCCATTAGCAGCAGGAGTAGCATTATCCATATAACTGCGCTCCCGCACTAGTAATTCTTTTCCCGCATCGGTAGAGTTATTATAATAGCCCCCTAGTTCAATACTCCAGAGTAAGTCATCGAATTCTCTTTGGATGCTGATTGCTTGTTCTAACCACTGGGAATCATCGGGACAAGCAGACTGAAGATCTAGCAAAGCTTTAATCATTAGAGCATAGTCTTCCGATTGGGCGGGTACTGTTGCCACACCATCGTAGTTCAGTCGTTGAAATCTGCCCTCTAACCATTGGTTTTGCAGCAAAAACTCCATAGCATTAGTAGCCAAGTTGAGATAAGACTTATCTTTAAACACAGCATAGGCTCTAGCCAATCCTGAAATCATTAAACTATTCCAAGCTGCGATCGCTTTTGTATCTGTAACAGGGGGAATCCGCCCCAGCCAATTTTTGCTTTTTGCTTCCTGATTATTTTTTGCAGGAGGGAAAATCTCGATCTCTGCTTCCGCTTGTCCGTAGCGTACCGTAAATAGTTTAGCTAATGCCTGATTGATATTCTCTGATAATTCCACCGTTGACAGGCGTTGTAAGACGTTTTTGCCTTCAAAGTTACCAGAGGTTGTAACGCTAAATTCCTGCTGTATTTCGGCTAATTCTGTGGTGCTCAATAAAGATTCTAATTCCTGGTAACTCCAGACATAAAAATCCCCTTCTTCTGGCTCCACTTCTGTTGGTGTCGTAAAGTTATCTGCATCTTGAGCCGCATAAAAATACCCCTGGGGATGAGTCATCTCTCGCTGTAGCCAAGTAACCGTAAATGCGATCGCTCTTTTGATGCCAGGTTGCTGTAGACCACTACTCCAAAGATTAGCTAAATATTCGGCAATTTGCCCATTATCGTAGAGCATTTTTTCAAAATGGGGCACTGTCCAGGTATTATCTACGGTATAGCGATGAAATCCGCCTCCAACATGGTCATAGATACCACCAGTAACTAAATCCAATCCCCGCTTTTGAGATAAAGCTTCAGTGTTGTAATTATATTCTTGCTTAAATCTACTGCCCTGCAATGCCACAGTAGAATAGGGAATCATGGGAAAGCTAGGACGACCAAGATCGTTAGGTTGCAGTACTGCTGTATTGTTATTAATTCCCTGATTAAGTAAGTCCTGAGTTAAATCAGCCTCTCGATTAACGGGCAAAGCAGCCGACTGTTGTAGATTACTTAGTATTTCGCTTTTAAACGCCATCAGCTTATCAGGCTCATGATCATAAAAACGGCGTATGGACTTGAGCATATCTAGAAAACCAGGACGACCATATTTTGGTTCAACAGGAAAATAAGTACCGCCGTAAAATGGCACCAAATCTTCAGGATTAAGGAAAATGTTTAAAGGCCATCCCCCTTGTCCAGTCATCATTTGTAGCGCTTGCATATAAATGCTATCAATGTCTGGTCTTTCTTCCCGATCTACTTTAATCGGTAGGAAGTTGGCGTTCAGATAATCGGCGATCGCGCGATCGGAAAATGCTTCTCCTTCCATTACCGTACACCAGTGGCAGCTAGAGTAACCAATTGAGAGAAATATTGGTTTATTTTCTTGTTTTGCTTCTGTTAAAGCTGATTCACACCAATACCACCAGTTAATCGGATTTTCAACGTGTTTTTGGAGATATAGACTTTTAGTTGATTGAAGATGGTTGGGCATATTGTGTTTGGGATGAGTCGGTGACTTTGAGATTAACTGATTTTTAGCTTTAAGCTTTAAGCTACAAGCTCTAAGCTCTATTCTGACTTTATGATGTAGTGGCAGTCAGAGATTCCGAAATTACTTCAAACTGCATCTACTTAATCTAAAAGTTAGTTTTCCAAAGAATTATGATATCAAAGTTGTTGGAGAATAGTTTAAGAATAAGCAACAATCTTCAATAGACCTCTTGCAAAATAGATTTAATGGTACGGTGAAAGACTTTACAATAATCTATTTTTTTTAAGTGCCTAGCGATAATATCTATTTCATCAAGAAAGACATGAGAAATTAGCTAATCTTTTATTAGCTCACAAAAATAATTATGCAAGAGGTCTAATATTCAGATATTCAACTGCAAGTTAATTTTAGCTATACCGAGTCACTTTAATGATCAGTTACCTCAAGGGTACGAAAGTAGATATTACGAAAACAACTCAAAATCGTCTGTTTCTGATTTTAGATGTCAATGATATTGGCTACGAAATGCAGATTTCAACTCGCTTTGCCCGCAAGTTGGAAGAGGAAACAGATCAGCCAATTCAAGTTTTTACCCATCTTCAGATTCTGGAAGATAAACAGATTCTCTATGGTTTTCCTTCCTCGGCAGAAAGGGATTTATTCCGTCAGTTAACTGCGGTTAGTGGTATCGGGATGCAGTTAGGTATTGCGCTGATCGATACTTTGGGTATTTCCGACTTAGTAGGGGCAATTGTCACCAGTAATATTCCCGCCCTGACTAAAACTCCTGGGGTGGGTAAAAAAACCGCCGAAAGAATCGCCTTGGAATTAAAAACAAAACTTGCTCAGTGGCATAAAATATCTGGGGTGGAAGTGCAACAACCAGAAGCTGTCTTTTCTCCTGCACCTGAGATTAAAGAAGATTTGGAAATGACACTCTTAGCTTTGGGTTATACCAATGAAGAAATTGAACAGGTGTTAACCGCCCTGAGTCAAGATAATCAGTTACTTAAAAATCCTAATGTAGAAGAATGGATTAGAAGTGCAATTTCTTGGTTGAGTGGGGAATAGATCAATTTTAAAAGAGAAATCAGAGAAATAAAAAATCACACTTTGTTAATTGGCTTTAATTGGCTCTAATTGGTTACAATCAGTCTGATAATCGGTCACAACAATCAAAGTGGATCTCAATACTCTGACCATAACTCCTGAAATGCTTAACCTCATCGCCGAAATAGATGAGTTTAAAGGCTCCTGGAGAGCTTTAGGAACTTTAGCCCCCGAAAGGTTAGCAGCATTGCGAAAAGTAGCAACTATCGAAAGTATTGGTTCATCTACCCGTATTGAAGGTGCAAGGTTAACTGACCGTCAAATTGAAACGTTACTGAGTAATATAGATAATAGATCTTTCACTACCCGCGACGAACAAGAGGTAGCAGGTTACGCCGATGTCATGCAGACATTGTTTGATAGTTGGGAGATGATTCCTATAACCGAAAACTATATCAAACAACTTCATTCTATGTTGCTGCAATACAGCCATAAAGATGAAAGACATCGCGGTAACTATAAGATAATGGACAATCACATAGAGGATTTTAATCAAGATGGTGAAAGTCTAGGAATTTTGTTTACCACTGCTTCTCCCTTTGAAACCCCAATTTTAATGGATGAGTTAATTTATTGGACGAGAAATACCCTATCAGAAAAACAACTTCACCCTTTATTAGTTGCTGGTATTTTTGTGGTTCGTTTTTTGGCTATTCATCCTTTCCAAGATGGCAATGGTAGACTTTCCAGGGTTTTAACTACATTACTACTCTTAAAAAGTGGCTATACATACGTTCCCTTTAGTTCTCTAGAAACTGTAATTGAAGATAATAAGGATAGTTATTATTTAGCCTTGCGACGGACACAACAGAGTCTAAAAACAGACTCACCTGACTGGAATGCTTGGTTATTGTTTTTTCTCCGTTCGTTAAAGCGACAAAAGAATCGTTTAGCAGTCAAGTTGGAAAGGGAGAAAATTATGCAAAGTTATCTCCCAGAATTGTCAGTCAAAATTTTAGAATTAGCCAAAGAGCATGGCAGAATTACCACAAGAGAAATTGAAAATTATACTCAAGCAAGTCGCAGTACTATTAAAGCCAGAATTAGCGAATTAATCGAGATGAAAAAACTAATTCGACATGGAAAAGGGCGATCAACTTGGTACTCTCTTTA
>CALLPS010000031.1 GCA_938015355.1 uncultured Pleurocapsa sp. | reverse complement strand
ATAGAGTAACAAGTAAATATGACTTGAGCTAGTTGCAGGCGCGCGAATGTGAAATACAATAATATCTGCAGCAGGGGAATTTGCACTCACAACCTTGGAACGGAACATTTACATATGTGGATAGGTTGTGTGTCTCATATTCTTCCTTTCCTTTGGGGCCACATGAGCGTTGGTGGACTGATCTCTTGTTGTAAATCTAATACAATCTAACGTTGTGGTCTTACGGGGGTTGTCATGGTGGTGTTTATGTCAACTTTCCTAAATGCTTTTTCCATTTCTGGCTGGAAATATGTCATCTCGTCGTGGCATATCTATCGTACGAGGTTTAACGGCTTTGTCTTGCCCAGACTGCACTCTCAAAGAAACCTTAGTCCCAATTTTCCCCCGCATCTTGGCAGCGGCTTCATCTAAAGAAATTGTTTTAGTATCAACCCCATCAATCTCTAAAATACTGTCTCTGGGTTGAATTCCTGCTGCTTCGGCGGGAGAGCCTGCTAAGGGCGTAATCACCTCAATTAGCTTAGTTTCGGGATTAACATTTATTTGTAGCCCCACTCCCGATAGTTCTCCCGAAGTATTCACCTGTAAACTATGATATTGCTCTGGTCTGAGCAATCTGGTGAAAGGATCGTCCAAAGTTGCCAGCATCGATTCAATCGCAGTATAAGTCTCATCGCGATCGCGTAAGGGCTTTTTGACAAACTTCTCTCTTAGTTTCCACCAATTTTGATGATTAAAGGTTTCATCTACATAAGATTGGTTAACAATGCGCCAAGATTGCAACAGTAGCTTTTGTTCTTCAGTAAAAGCTTGAGCGGCGGGAGCATACCAACAGAGAGACGCAACCCAAAACATTACTAGCAAGGCGATTACCCGCAGGACAGGCTTGGTGGACGAAAAAACTTTCTTGACCATAGGAAAAATAGTAGGACAATATCTTAATAGTTATTTTAATCTAGCGTTTCTTAATTAATTGTTACGTATAAACTAAGAATAGTGATGTTTCGAGAAGCGGCTATATTGATGATTATTTGATGATAGTCGGTAACCTGAACCTTAATATGACGTATAATTTACTATTAGACCAAGACATCGTAGCGTAAAGCTATGTTACATTTTTTGAGTAGGTATCAGTCATTATTGCTCTGGTTTAACCTGCTATGGACTTAAACAACAAATATATAACAAGCGTGCTGCCTGTCCTGGGACAGATCAGCTTTGATCTAGGTACGCAAGCAACTACCTAAAAGCTTGTATTCAGTAGTTCTTAAGTATCTCAGGCATTTCAAGTCTAAAATTCTTGAATGTAAATGGTATGAGGCAATCTGGAAAGCTAGTTGGTAGAGTCATCCATAATTATTTTTTTGTTAGCTAATTTATAGGCTTCATGTTTTCTAAACAAGTAACAGATTCTAAAACTTTTCAATGGTTTGATGAACGTCTGGAAGTTCAAGCAATTTCTGACGACATCAGCAGCAAATATGTACCACCCCACGTAAATATTTTTTACTGTTTGGGTGGAATTACTCTAGTCTGCTTCCTAATTCAGTTTGCTACTGGATTTTGCATGACTTTTTACTACAAGCCTAACGTAGCTGAAGCATTCACTTCTGTTGAATACATCATGAATGAAGTCAGTTTTGGCTGGCTAATTCGCTCTGTCCATCGCTGGTCAGCCAGCATGATGGTTTTGATGATGATTCTTCACGTTTTCCGCGTTTATCTAACTGGTGGTTTCAAAAAACCTCGGGAATTAACCTGGATTACTGGAGTAGTAATGGCTGTGCTTACTGTTAGCTTTGGCGTTACTGGTTACTCTCTACCTTGGGATCAAGTAGGCTACTGGGCAGTTAAAATTGTATCTGGTGTTCCAGCGGCAATTCCTGTTGTCGGGGATCTCATGGTTGAGCTATTAAGAGGTAGTGCTAGTGTTGGTCAAGCTACCTTGACTCGTTTTTATAGCTTGCATACTTTTGTCTTACCTTGGTTAATTGCAGTATTCATGTTGTTACACTTCTTGATGATTCGCAAACAAGGTATTTCTGGTCCCTTATAAATTTAGGGAGCAAGATTGAATTAGTTTAAATTAGTTTAAATTAATTTTAATAGCTGATTTCCAGTAAACTTAGGAGAAAAAACTATGTCCACTTTAAAAAAGCCAGATCTAAGTGATCCAGCTTTACGCGCTAAGTTGGCTCAAGGAATGGGTCACAATTACTATGGTGAACCCGCTTGGCCCAATGACTTGTTATACATCTTTCCCGTGGTTATTTTAGGAACTATTGGTTTAGTTGTCAGCCTAGCAGTACTAGACCCTGCAATTGTAGGGGAACCTGCTAATCCTTTTGCCACTCCTCTAGAGATTTTGCCTGAGTGGTATTTATATCCCGTATTCCAAATTTTACGGGTTGTTCCCAGCAAACTATTGGGAATTGCTGCTCAAACAGCAGTGCCATTAGGTTTAATGTTAATTCCTTTCATTGAAAACGTTAACAAATTCCAGAACCCTTTCCGTCGTCCAGTAGCCACCACAATGTTCCTATTTGGTACTGTGGTAACTATTTGGTTAGGAATTGGGGCAACTTTTCCCATTGATGAGTCTCTAACTTTAGGTTTATTCTAAACTTTAGAGCCAATACAGTGGTTTGCTTCTTACCTAGGAGGCGTAGTGGACAGTTACTTAGTTTTAGATTATTGTAAGGCTGAGAATGGTTCAATGACGTCTCCTAGATTTGTTAGTTAACTAAGTTAACTATGGCAACTACTCGATATTGTCGAACTTTCAGATTTATTGGTATGATATTTTCTAGAAGGATTGGTAAGTGAGCCAACGGCTTTCTACCTACAAAGATATTGAGCAGCAGAAAAGTGGGGACAGCCCGCTTTTTTTGTTGTCTAAATTAAATTAGTAATCAAGTCTTAACTCAACTCAAGTTTAGCTGGCTTAATGCCCAACGATCTTTCCGCAACATGACTCATCCCGTAGTTCCTAAAATTATTGAATTAGCATCTCCCATCGCACAAGAGCTCGACTTGGAGTTAGTTGATGCAGTATTTCAAACCAATAAAACCCCTCCAATTTTGAGGATAGACATTAAAAACCCCCAGGGAGATACGAGCTTAGAAAATTGCGAGCAAATGAGTCGCATTCTAGAGGAAAAGTTGGACTTGAGCGAAGTTATCCCTGGAGCTTATGTTTTGGAAATTTCTAGCCCAGGAATTTCCCGAACCCTGACTACAGATCGAGAATTTATCGCCTTTAAAGGTTTTGCTGTAACAATTAAAACCTTTGCTCCCTATAAAAATCACAAACAATGGCAAGGACGGCTGCAAAATCGAGATGAGATGGCAATTCACATCAACCAAAAGGGTAAAGCGATCGCTATTCCTAGAGAACTAGTGGCAAAAGTACAGCTTAATGAAGAATAAATAAGCTTTGCATTTCATGCCTCTATTTGGCAATCAACATTAATCAATATCAGCAGCTCAAAAATTAATTTTATTATTTAGGAGTACAACATGACTCTAGTCAGTTTGCCTGGTCTGAAGGCAACCATCGACGAAATTAGTCAGAGGTATAATTTACCTGGTAGTTCTGTAGAGGAGGCATTAAGAGAAGCCTTAATCAAAGGCTATGAGAAGTTTCGTCGTTCTAAAGATCGTAATGAAGAGTTTAGCGAAGAATATTTTGAAAATTTCAATGTTCAGCTAGATACAGAAGAAGAAGGTTTTCAAATCCTGACGACTAAAGTCATTGTTGACATTAGTAAAGATAAAATTGAAGACCTCGATCACCAAATCGCCCTAAGCGAAGTACAGGAGCAGGTTGACGACTTAGAAATTCAGGTGGGAGACTCTGTCCTCGTGGATGTTACTCCTGAACAAAAAGACTTTGGACGGATGGCAGCAATTCAAACGAAGCAGGTCTTGTTACAAAAGTTAAGGGATCAACAGCGCAAACTGATTCAAGAAGAATTTCAAGATTTAGAAGATACCGTTTTACAGGCGAGAGTAGTTCGTTTTGAAAGACAATCAGCAATTGTGGCAGTTACTAGCGGTTTAGGACAGCCAGAAGTAGAAGCGGAACTCCCTAAACGAGAACAATTGCCTAATGATACCTATCGCTCTAATACTACATTTAAAGTTTATTTGAAGAAAGTTAGAGACACCCCTCATCGTGGTCCTCAATTAATGGTTTCTCGGGCGACGGCTGGGTTAGTAGTAGAACTATTCAGCAACGAGGTTCCCGAAATAGAAGAAGAAATTGTGCGTATCGTCGCTGTTGCTAGGGAAGCTCACCCACCCTCTCGCCATGTGGGAGTCCGTACTAAAATTGCCGTTGACACCCTAGAAAGAGACGTTGATCCCGTGGGAGCTTGTATTGGTGCCAGAGGTTCCAGAATTCAAGCCGTAGTTAACGAATTGCGTGGAGAAAAAATCGATGTTATTCGTTGGTCGCCTGATCCGGCAACCTATATCTCTAACTCTCTTAGTCCCGCTAGAGTCGACCAGGTAGTTTTAGCTAATACTGAAGAAAAACAGTCATTGGTCTTGGTTGCAGAAGATCAGTTAAGTCTGGCAATTGGCAAAGAAGGTCAAAATGTTCGTCTGGCCGCTCGTCTAACTGGATGGAAAATTGATATTAAAGATATTGATAAATATGACGAAGAAGCAGAAATGGCAAAATGGGCGGCTCAAGCAGAAGCATCCAAAGTTAGAGCCGCAGAATTAGCGAGAGATGAGGTAGAAGAAGTAACAGAAGTACCAGAGCAAGTACCAGAAGTACCAGAGGAAGAGGAAGAGAAAATAATCCCAGAACCTGAATCTATTGCTGAATCAGAAACGGCTTCAGAGTTAGCAGCAGAGGCAGAAATTCTTCCAGAGCAAACAGAACCAAAACCAGAATCAGAAACTGAAACAATTTAGCTATTCCGTTTTAGCTTAGTTGCCAAGATACGCTGCTTCATAAGCAGCGTAATCAACAAACACTAACCAGAGAATCAAGCTTGAATCAAATCAACTATCGTCGATGTATAAGTTGCGGGCAAGTTGCAACCAAAACCATGTTTTGGCGCATAGTCCGTTTGGCTGACCGCAGAGAAATTCAACTAGATAGAGGCATGGGGCGCTCTGCTTATCTTTGCCCTAACGTTAAATGCTTAACTTATGCTAAAACCAAAAATCGTCTTCAAGGTGCTTTAAGAACTAAAATTCCTGATGATATTTATCAAAATTTACAAGAACGTTTAAGCTAATAATGTTAAGGTTTTACGACATAATATAAATTGTTGAAATTAAAGTCTAATATCTCATCAACAATTTGGTATTTTTCTTTAAAATAAAGCATAAGGGTAAATTACTATCGATGACAATCTAAGATTCACTCTTATATTGTTCTATTGTTTAATCTAGATCCTATTATTTTAGATAGAGTAACCAAACTTTTATCAACAACTCAAGGAACATGAAGGACTACATGGATAAACAAATGGTCAAATAAATACAAACAGTCAACTGAGGGGCATAGTGGATGAACAACGGCAAAGTTAGAATATACGAACTATCAAAAGAATTAGATTTGGATAACAAAGATATTAAAGAAATTTGCGAACAGCTGAATATTGCAGTAAAAAGTCATAGTAGTACAATTACTGCTGATGATGCCGAAAGAGTTAAAGCAGTGGCAGCTAAGTCCCCTCGCGCCGAAAAGAATGATAATGGCAAAAGAAAAGTATCGAAAGCCATTAAAGTTCCAGGAAATCGTAAGCAACAGATTTTAGCAGTTCATCATCGAACCGATAGTCCAAGCTCTAGCTCTCAGGCACATCAGTCCCACGGCTCATCTCCTAGATTAGTGGCGCCCCCTTCTAGACCCCAACCACCAACATCAAAAACTCCAAGAGGAGAATTTTCAGCACCAGTAAAAACACCTCAAGCAGAAAATTCCTTCTCTGATAATAAAGAGGTAAAAACACCTCAAGCAGTATCCAAAGCTTCCGAATCTGCCCCTAAGCCAGGTCTCGCGAATCCTCCAAGACTGTCAGCCCCCCCTTCTAGACCACAAGCTAAGAAAGCAGAAACTAGGCAAGAAACTAGGCAGTCGATTACCTCTCCTAGTCGCCCTAAAATACGCTCCGTAGCGCAGCCTCAAGCTAAAGCAGATAAAGCAGAAGAAACGGAGAAGAAGAAAAAAATTATTCCTCCCCTTCCTAAGCTCAATCAAAGACCACAGAAACATCAAGTGGTTAGCAAGGTAGGCAAAAAAGAGGAAGTAGATTCAGACGTCACAGAAAACTTGGATGGTGTAGATGGTGAAGACATTGTAACCGATGACATCGAAGTCAAAAAAGTTACTCGTTTGAAACGTCCTGCCCCCCCTCGTAAAGTAAAAGAGTGGGAAAATGAGGAGGAAGATGAAGGTAAGCCTGGTAAATCTAAAGGTAAAGTCGCGAAGAAACGTCGCGGACCCAAGCCCGTCTTGGATGATGATGACTTTGATGATGGGGATGCTAACGCAGTTCAAGTTAATAAAGCATTTAGTTTATCTACAGCTCGTCCAGCTAAGCCCAAGTCCTTACAGCAACAGCAACAACCTGCTGCTAGCACTAACAAAAAGCCTCGTAAGCCATCTTTCAAAACAGAGAAAACCCAAAAAACAGAGCGTCAGACAAAAGGAAAAGTTGTCCCGACTCTGCCAGAATCGATTACCTTATCCGATAATCTTACTGTCCGAGATTTAGCAGAAAGGCTCAATACTCCAGAAACAGATATTATCAGAAGTCTCTTCTTTAAGGGTATTCCTGTTAACATCACTCAAACCTTAGACCTAGAGACTGCAATATCTGTAGCAGAAGAATTGGGGGTCATTGTGGAAACTCCTGAAGCAAAATCAGCAGCTGCCAAAGATACAGAAATGTTGGATGCGGATGATTTGGAAAATCTGCAACATCGCCCTCCTGTCGTGACTATTATGGGTCATGTGGATCACGGAAAGACGACCTTATTAGACTCCATTCGTCAGAGTACGGTAGCTTCTGGAGAAGCAGGGGGGATTACGCAACATATTGGTGCATATCATGTTGATGTGGAGCACAATGGCAAACAACAGCAAATTGTATTCCTTGATACTCCAGGGCATGAAGCCTTTACCGCGATGCGTGCCCGAGGCACTAGAGTGACAGATATCGCTATTTTGGTGGTAGCGGCAGATGATGGAGTGCAACCGCAAACTAAGGAGGCGATTAGCCATGCTAAAGCAGCGGAAGTACCATTGTTGGTAGCAATTAATAAAGTAGATAAACCAGAATCTAACCCCGATCGCATTAAACAGGAATTAACAGAGCAAGGTCTCGTTCCTGAAGACTGGGGTGGTGACACAACTATGGTTCCAGTGAGTGCCTTAAAGGGTGATAATCTTGATGAATTACTAGAAATGATTCTTCTGGTAGCTGAAGTTGAAGAACTATCGGCTAATCCAGACCGTCCTGCGAAGGGAACAGTAATTGAAGCTAACCTGGATCGCAATCGTGGTCCCGTTGCCACCCTTCTGGTACAAAACGGTACTTTGAGGGTAGGAGACAGTATTGTCGCGGGCTCTGTTTTGGGTAGAGTAAAAGCTATGGTAGATGATACTGGAGCAAAAGTAGAAGCTGCCACACCTTCTTTTGCCGTGGAAATTTTAGGATTAAACGAAGTTCCTGAAGCGGGGGATGAATTTGATGTTTATCAAGATGAGAAAGAAGCAAGAGCGATCGCTGATAAGCGCTCTATTGAGCAGCGAGACACCAGGCTCCTGCAATCATTGTCTTCTCGTCGTATTAGCCTAAGTACTATTTCCGCCCAGGCTCAAGAAGGAGAGCTTAAAGAGCTGAACTTGATTATCAAAGCCGATGTTCAAGGATCGGTAGAGGCAATTCTGGGTTCTTTACAGCAATTACCGCAAAACGAAGTCCAAATTCGCACCCTCTTAGCATCTCCTGGGGAAGTGACAGAAACAGATGTCGATTTGGCAGCAGCTAGTGGAGCAGTGATTATTGGATTTAGCACTACCTTAGCTTCTGGCTCAAGACAAGCAGCAGACAGAGAAGGAGTTGATATTCGTCAATACGATATCATCTACAAGCTCTTAGATGAAATTCAAGGGGCAATGGAAGGTTTGCTCGATCCTGAAGAAGTTGAAGAAAGTCTGGGTCAGGTTGAAGTCCGTGCAGTCTTCCCCGTTGGTCGTGGTGCTGTGGCTGGTTGTTATGTCTTGTCAGGTAAAATAGTACGTAACTGTAAAATTCGTGTCCGTCGAGGCAGTAAAATTGTCCATGAGGGGGATCTTAACTCCCTTAAACGGATGAAAGATGACGTTAAAGAGGTGAATACTGGATTTGAATGTGGTATCGGGGCCTCTAAGTTCTCTGATTGGAAGGAGGGTGATATCATCGAAGCCTACGAATTAGTTCTCAAACGTCGTACCTTGGCAACACAATAACATCATTATCTTGAGGGAAATTCTTGTCCTTTTAGTTTGGGGCAATAATTTTCCTCCTTAAGAAATATGAAAACCTTTCGTGACGAAACTTTCTTATGGATTCATTTAGCAGGGATAGCTTTATTCCCTGCTTTGGTCGGAGTGACCTTCCTGAGTTTGGCAGTGGGAAATAACTTCCCTTATCTTTTCGAGTTGCCTTTGTTGATGGGGATCTCTATTTTGCCGATACTATTGATGCAGCTGAGTCGTCCATTTGATATTTTTAGCATTTTATTGGTATCACTTAAACCAGAATCCCTCAGCGAAGAGCAGAGGAAGATACTAACTTTATTTCAAACTCCTCAACATAAGTTGGTGAGCTTAATTACCGCAATAATCATGCTAGTACTATTGTGGTTACTGTATCGCTTAGCTCCATTAGCAACTGGGGTCGTATGGTTTCTACCTCAGTGGCGCGTTTTAGGATTAGCGATCGCTGGAATTGCCTTTTTGGGTAGTAATCTTTTTTTTCAGATACCTCTTAGTGTTTTAAGAGTTTTAATTACTAAAGAAGCAAAATTTTCTCAAACCAAACCCTACTCTGTTGAAAAGATAAAAGAGGGTTTTACTGTCCCTGGAATTAAAGTGGGCAAAATAAAATGGATTTTTCCGTCATCATCTCCAGCTAATAAACTAGGTTAGATTAGGCAGTACTTTGGCAAATATGTATTTAGAAGTACAAACTCTGAATTTAATTAAGCTAAACTGATAGGGATAGAGTAATAATAAACAATTATGTATATGGCAAATTCAACTATTGCTTCTCAGGATGGGAAGGAACAGGATCAAGAAATTTGGTTCAGTCTGAGAATAGCGATCGCAAAAAGCTCTGGTTTCCAAAGTTGGCAGCAAGAAAGAAATATTAGTAACACTCTAGATTTAGACCAACAGGTGCAACGCTATCTCAAGGAAACTTTAGAGACTCTGGCATACTGAGAATCAGCAACTAAAAGATAATCAGATTTCATTTCCCCACTGTAGGGATAGATCAATTTAGGGATATATCGAATGACTATATCCCTACAAACCTTCTAACCAAGTTCAAAGCTAAAAGTAGATATTTTCAATATAAACATAATTTTTTAGCTTCTAGCAACTTTTACCAACTTTTTATTAATCTTCAAGGGTTTTTTATAGCCAAATAGTATTGATAACTACAAATATTCATAGGTGATCGCCTCATAGTATGAATTAGTTGTGTGAGGTATTGCTTATCAATATGCTTTTGTCTGATTTAGCAAGCGATCGCGGAATTCGCTATTTTTTGATTTCTTTTACCGATTTATTCGGAGTACAGCGGGCTAAACTAGTCCCAGCTCAAGGTATCGACCAGATGGCAGAAAATGGGGCAGGATTTGCGGGATTTGCGGCATATTTAGATATGACTCCTGCCGATCCTGATATTTTAGCCATCCCCGATCCCAACAGCCTGTTTCAACTACCCTGGAAACAAGATGTAGCATGGATGCCAGCAGATCTTTATGGAGTTGATGGCGAACCTATTTTACAAACGCCGAGGCTTGTTTTAAAGCAAATGCTCAAAGTAGCAGCAGAAAGGGGATATTTAATTAAAACAGGGGTGGAATCTGAGTATTTTCTTTTGTCTGCCGATGGGCATGAAATCTCTGATAATCGAGATCGCGCTGCTAAACCCTGCTACGATCAACAAGCTTTGATGCGTCGTTATGACGTAGTAAGTGAAATCTGCGACGGGATGATAGATTTGGGATGGAAACCCTATCAAAATGACCATGAAGACGCTAACGGACAGTTTGAAATGAACTGGGCTTATGATGATGCTTTAATTACGGCAGATCGTCATGCCTTTTTTAAATATATGGTTAAAAGTATTGCTGAAAATCATGGATTTCGGGCTACCTTTATGCCGAAGCCCTTTGGTAATTTAACAGGCAATGGCTGTCATACTCATATTTCTGTCTGGGATAGTACAAGTCACACTAACTTATTTAAAGAAATAGACGAAGATTTAGAACTTTCTCCTTTGGCTTATCAATTCATTGGCGGAATTTTAGAATCTGCTTCTGCTCTTTGTGCCTTTAGCAATCCTACTATCAACTCCTACAAGCGAATCAATTCCCCTACAACTCTTTCTGGTGCAACTTGGTCACCTAATACCATCACCTATAGTGGCAACAATCGCACCCATATGATTCGTATCCCTGACTATGATCGCTTTGAACTACGACTAGCAGATGGTGCAGCCAACCCCTATTTACTACCCGCAGCGATTATAGCAGCAGGATTAAACGGTATCGAACACAAAATTGATCCAGGCGATCGCTATGATAACAATAGCTATACCGATCCACTGCCATCAAAACAGGTTAAAAGGCTTCCTGGTAATTTGTTAGATGCCTTACGTAGTCTTGAAGAAAACCAAGTTTTTAAAACAGCCTTTAGCGAGTCTTTTGTTACTTCTTATTTAAAATTAAAATATCAACAGTGGGATGAATACAGTAGTTCGATTACTAATTGGGAATTGGATAATACTCTTAATTGTTAATTGCCAGTTATTAACCTGGTTGATGGTAATCGGCGATCAAACAGCAAGTATATCAAGAACTTCAAGATCGGGGTTTCATCTCTAAGACAGTTTTGGCTCAATTAACTTTGATGATGAATTTAAAATCCGATTTGAAAGCGATCGCTTTAGTGAGAGAAATATGAAGTAGCGATCGCTTAACACAGTTACATAAACGATATTAACTAAGCGATATTAACTAGTTTTGCGCTTAATTCCCAGAGGCGTTTTCCTTTATTATCATCCATTGCTTCGTCAGAAATTTCTTGCTTAAAAGCAGTACGATCTTCTTGCTGGCGATTGCCCCAACTGTAATAGACTCCTGACTCATTAAAGCCAGGATCAGCAACTACTTTAGCAACTCTTTCTCCAGCTAATTCTTCAGTTACATAGCCCCCTGTGATGTTTTTCTGAAACCAAGGAAAGATAGTCCGAAACAAAGAATAATGATTACGGAATAATTCAGTCTCTGCGACACAACCAGGATAGAGCGCATTAAAGATAATTCCAGTAGACTGATGATAGCGATCGTGTAATTCTCGCATCGTCAACATATTACAGAGCTTGCTATCTTTATAAGCTTTCCCTGGTTTAAATTTTTTCCCGTCAATCATCGCTATCGGAGATTTAAAACCTGATTCTAAACCTTGTAAGTCTCCTAAATCTGGGGGGGCAGGAATCGGAATTTTACCGCCTATTTCTTTAGGATTAGCGGTTACTGTACCTAAAATTACTAATCTTTTTTCTGGTGCAAGGGATTTTCTTAGATCTTCCAACATCAAGTTACATAATAGGAAATGACCTAAATGATTAGTAGCGACGCATAATTCATAGCCTTCTGGGCTACGTTGTGGCTCTTTTTCTAGAGGTAAATAAACCGCCGCATTGCAAACTAAAGCATCTAAAGATTTACCAGTAGCGCGAAAATCTTGCACAAACTGACGCACGCTATCTAAAGAAGCGAGATCGAGATGAATAATACTATATTTATTTTCGGGTATACCGACTTGCTTTGCTACTTTTTCTGTTTTAGACAAATTGCGACAAGCCATAACTACATGCCATCCTCTGTCAGCGAGGGCTTTGGCGGCATATAAACCCACCCCAGAAGATGCACCTGTAACTACAACGGTTGATTCTTGTACCATTCTTTTAAAAATCTTTTTAGTATTTATACCTGCTTCTAAAATCCCATAATATATAACCCCTCGCTATCAATAAGTTATAAAGTTTCATATTTTGCTTTCGCTAGTTGATCAGGGAGATCGACATCAAGTCCGAAACAAAGCCCGAAATAAAGCCCGAAACAAGGGCTGTTACTAAAGTATTAGCTAGCTTCGCATCGCCCTAAAGGTTTGCGTCGTCTGAACATGAGGAAACCTTACTGTTGAGGGGAATAATTAGAGTAAAACAACTACCTTTTCCTAGTTCTGATGTTACTGTAATATCCCCATGGTGAAGTTGAGCTAATTTTTTTGAGAGGGTTAACCCCAAACCAGTATTTTCATGATGATTGCTAATTTGGGGAAAGGGCTTGAATAACTTGGAAATATTCTTCTCGGCGATGCCAACTCCCGTATCAAGAACAGCAAAATGAAGATTTTCATCTTTGCGTTTCACTTGTAAAACTATCGAACCTTGATCGGTAAACTTAATTGCGTTACTTAGTAAATTAATTAAAATCTGCTTCAGACGCATTGAGTCGGCAACACAAAAATCGATCTGATCCTCTAACTCAAAACTCAACTCTAATCCTTTTGCTTTTGCTTTCTCCGCCACAATTAAAGTGGATGCCTGGCAAATTTCCACTACAGCTATTCTTTCTAATTCCAAGATTTGTTTGTTCGCGTCAATCTTGGTTATTTCAAGATAATTTTTAACCAACGCTAATAAATGCTCTCCAGAACTAACTAGCAAACCAGCATATTGCAGTTGTTTGGCATTTAGTTCTCCATAGTACTGCTCTTTTAAGGCTCTGGCAAAACCAATAATGGCAGAAATTGGATTGCGTAATTCATGAACTAAGTGAGAGATATGTTTTTGTCTTGCTTGTCTTTGCTCCTGCCAACTTTGCTTTTCTGCTTCTAAATGCCGAATTTTTTCCTGTTGTTGGTTAATTAAATAGTCCTGCTGGCTTGCTATTGCCTGCTTACTCACATAATCAAATAAGGACTTTTCTAAAGTTTCGGGGAGTTGATGTAGCTTATGTCTTAAAACATAACCACTAACTCCAGACTGAATTAATCTAATCGCTTGCTCATCTCCTAAAGTATCTGTCACTAAAATTAAAGGAGTACCAGTAAAAAAATGACTACACCATTGAACTTTATCAACTAGATAATCAACGGAATAGCTAGATGAAACTTGAGTATAATCATATACAATCGCACTATATTTTGTTCGAGGCAGGTTTTTACTTAACTCCTCCGTCCCGATAAGATCGTAGGTGAAATCAATATTTGCCGTATTCAAAGGAATAGCGATCGCCTGAAAATGAGCAGGAGAATGAGAAACTATTAGAAGATTCACGTTACTGAGTGTGGTTGCTCTTGATTGTAGCTGTAAAATCGACCCAGAACTTTCTAACATAGTGATAAATACTTCGTAATAGTTTTGTTTATATTTGACAGTTCTGTTTTTATAATATCAACCTATTTCCAATATTAATCTGATTTTTATATAAACCTTTACTTATTTATCTCTAGAAAAAAGAAATCTCTCTGGAGTTTATATCAAAAGTTATAGTGTTTAATACTATTGAAAACTATTTGTATTATTTCTCTTGTTCATTATTAAATATATAGCGTTTCTCGTATATATGAGGTCTGTCTCGTTTATGTTTGGTTACAGGGAAACCCACCCATGGTACCGCGACCCATAAAGAAAAAAAGAAAAAAAAGGAAAAAATGATACCTTACTCATCTGAAAAATGCTATGAAAGTGTAATTTGCCTTACTTTGATAAAGATAGTTTCAAAGATAAACAATAGAACTTACTCGCAGAAAATTCAGCAGACTGTAGCTGTTTTCCTAAAATTCTTTTTGGGCAAAGATGATCATAGAAATAATTAGTAGTAAAGCTGTGTAAAGTACACCGTAAAGTGCATGACTTAGAAGTTCGGTCAAACTAGGTAATAAATTATAGACGGCATCATTCTTTAGATCTAATCGAGAAAGATTGGGCAGCACGAGATAGAGGCTCGTAGTCAGACTTTCAATACTAGCATTTTCGCTAAGTTTTCCCAGCTCAACTAAATCCTCACTAAAGTGACCCATTAAGTAGACCCCGAAGCTAAATAAGGTAGCTAAAATTGAACTAGTAAAGACTCCAAATAGGATTGCCACTGCCGAAATTAGGGCTAATTCCAACAATAAGAAGCCTCCCGCGGTAATTAATGCTCCCATCGGATAGTCGATCTGGGAAATACTCAGGGTGGCTAAGTAAATTGTCATCATCACCGTCACCATTACCCCAAGCACCGCAGTCAGCCCTAAATGTTTTCCTAATATAAGTTCAGCCCGACTAATCGGCTTGGGAATTAGCATTAATAAGGTACGCTTTTCTATCTCTTTATTAATCAGTGCTGTCCCGATAAAGATAGCAACAATTACGCTTAAAATAGCGATCGCACCAATGCCAACATCCAACAGAATCTTTTCATGAGTCCCCGCCGCAATCTCGGGAATAATCCTTTGGGCTAAGATCAGTAATAGGGAAAAGAAGCCGATAAAATAAAGAATGCGATCGCGGATAACTTCCTGGAAACCATTGTTGGCAATAGTAAAAACTCTGACTAAATTCATTGGTCGAAAAACTAAAAAAAATATTTCAGGGTTTACACCGTTATTATTCCCAAAGTTCAAGCAAAATATAACACTTTTTTTATATTTATCCGTGATCTCACTCTGCGAAAAGATGAAAGATAAATTATGAAGAAAAAAGAGAACTAAATGTTTGGACTTTGGTTTGCCAGTGAAAATAAACAGTAGGAATCAAAGAGAAGATATTTTGGCACTCTTAATTTCATCTTAAAGTCAATGCCAAAAAACGTTCTGTGTAATATAGAACAATTTGATTACTAACGCCAAAAAAAACAATATCAAAGGCATGTTCAGCCCAAGGAATTTCTAGCCAAATAGCAGGATTGTTGGTGGCACGTAATTTGTCATATAGTTGTCTGCCAAACTTGGGTTGTACTAGATGATCTCGTTTTCCATACACTAGTAGGGTGGGGGGCAAATTGGGTCGAGGATAATTAATCGGCGAAGCTTGACGATAGAGTTCAGGAAGTTCTTCTGGTGTTCCACCTAAAAAGTTTTTTAGTACAGTTCGGGTATTAATCGGATTCGGCACAGGAGGAGCATGGTATCCTTCGCTCAAATTAGAAGGAGCATAATAGCTTACTACTGAGCGAAATGAGGGTGCATTTTGTTGATAAGCAGCTAAAGTGGCTAAATGTCCCCCTGAAGAACGCCCCATAATTGACATTCGATGGAGATCGACTTCTAATTCATCGGCATTATTTTGAATATATGCCAAAGCTGTATTTACATCTTCCAGTTGAAGGGGAAATTTATATTTTGGTGCATGACGATAATCAATCGTAATTACGGAGTATCCTTGGGCTGCAATATAGGAACTAAACTTATCATAGTCATCAGGAGAGCCAGAACGCCAAGCGCCGCCATAGATAATGATCAAAGTGGGGTTTTTACCTGAAACCAAAGGTCGATAAAGATTTAACTTTAAATCCACTCCATCGGGACTAGCAAAGATAATTCCTCGCTCTGTACGTACTTCTGGGACAGGAATACCGCGAAATATATCTGCGATCGCCAGTGGCTGAGAGCGCATCTGCTGTTGTAATTCTAAAGGAATTTTGTTTAAGTAATCTACTCCCAAAACTCGTGACATCTCGGCGTTAAATCTTTGATTCGCAACAGGAAATTGCAGCAATGGCAACAGACTTAAAGCTAAACCGATTAAACTACAGAGCAAAATTAGATTAGATAACCAGCTTTTGTGGACGATAAATGTTAAGCAGAAAGCGATGCCATTAATGACAATTATCCAAGGACTTAATTCTGGTACACCCACCCCAAAAGTAAGGAGCGAAAAGGTCGGAGCAGGTACAACAGTCCAAATACTGAGGAATAATCCCACAATACTGATAATTAAAGGGAATAACCACCAAAATTGCCAAATTACTGATAATTTTAGGTTCGACATTTCAGCGATTTAGTAATTTTAATAAATATTCATATAAATAGCGGTTTTTACTATTCAAGAAAAGCGAAACCATTAAACAAGATATCAATCCAAAGGAAACTATCAATATAGTTAGGAAAGGTACTTTTAAAGTTTCCATAAAACAATAAGCAATAATCGAACCGATAACAAAATAAACAAAGCTTGGTATTTCTTCTTGGGAAGAAATTGTGCTGAGACGAGATAAAACATTAGAATCTATATTATTGATTTTATCTTGCAAGTATTTTCTCGCATTTTCTTTTTCCAAGTCCGAAAGCAATGAAATATTTTTGCTAATTTGAGACGAGGTTTCTACCACTGAATTTAAAGTTTCGCCAGTCTGTTCGGGACCAGAAAATAGATCAGAGATCTTAATGATTTTGGTTTGTTTGAGTTGTGTAAAATATGAGTCTACAATTTTCTGAGATTCTGCTTGACTGTACATTTTCTCAACCTCTTTTCTTAGTTACGTCTGACAATAGTAACTAAACTATTTAATATCAGCTAATTTTGTGACAAGATCGCTATAGAAGTTATTGTTTTGTTAATGTATCTTGTAACGTCACCTCGTCACCCGATGACAACAGTTAGATAAAATGCGTGACAGATTATTAAAGGGGAATCAATTCAGGAAAATTAAGTAATAGTTGTTCGCCATCTAATTCATCACCCAATTTAGCTGGAGAGAAGTGAATTTGAATTGCTCTAAGCTTTTCTTGATAGTGAAGATTGATCAAGGCTTTGAGTCCATATTCTAAGGCTTCCATATCTGCCAGATTATTTTCCAAATCGGGAGCTTCTCCCTCCGCTGCCACAGTTAACATGATGACTAAATTACGGGTCACAGGTAAAGATAATGGCTGATCATCATTAACATCTTCATTCGTGTCTACCCCACTCAAATATCTTTGAGCCGAATCAGTAAAGAGTTCATTAATATAATCTCCTGCTTCCCCTTCATCCCAGACGACATCTCCTTCATTCCCTGCCGATTGCCAGTTAACACTCATTTGTAATAGATTCTGGCAGACAGATACTAAACCCTCTCCCAATACTTCTAAATCCCCATCCGCCTCAATAGCTTCTCTGGCAACCCGATTTAAGATGCCTAATATGGGGGCAATTTCCTCTCCTGCCAAGTGAATAAAGACACGAGATACCACAAAACGAGTTTTACCACTAAATTTAGAAATGCGATCGCGCCAAGAAGCCATAGGACAATCAATAATTAACTTAAGACTTTAATTTCCCGTCTCAGGTGGGGAAGATAAGATTAACTATTAACTTATCATTCATTGCCACAACGGATTTAAACAACGGCTAAAATTAGGTCGAATCAGCCCTTAGTTTATTAAAGTAATTATGAAAATTTTATTTTTACATCCTAACTTTCCTGCTCAATTTCGCCATTTAGCAACAGTTTTGGGTCAAGAAAGTCAAAATACGGTGGTTTATGCTACTAATCGCCCTGAAGGTCAGATTAAAGGGGTGCAAAAGGTTGTATACGAAAAGTCTCGTACTGCTCGTGCCGAAACTCATCACTATGTCAGACCATTAGAGAATGCCGTCTTAGAGGCTCAGGGAGTGTATCGAGTCGCTCAGAAGTTGAAAGATCAGGGTTTTTATCCCGACATTGTTTATGGTCATTCGGGATGGGGCCCAACCTTATTTATGAAGGATATCTTTCCTAAAGCAACTTTACTTTGCTATTTTGAATGGTATTACAATGCTTATGGCTCAGATGCTAGCTTTGACCCCAGCGACCCAATTAATGCTGATGATGAAGCCCGAATTCGCATTAAAAATGCCCCCATTCTATTAGATTTGGCTAGTTGCGATCGCGGATTATCCCCCACAGCTTGGCAGCGATCGCAATTTCCCCAGGAATTTCAAGGTAAAATTAAAGTCCATCATGATGGCATCGACACCGATTATTTTAAGCCTGCACCAGCTGCTAAATTATTCATCCCGCGAATTAATCTGGATTTAACGGAAGCCCAAGAAATTATTACCTATGTGGCACGAGGTATGGAGCCCTATCGTGGTTTTCCCCAGTTAATCGAAACTATCTCTATTCTGCAAAAAAAACGCCCCCAGGCTCACTTTGTCATCGTCGGTAAAAATCGGGTGGCTTATGGCAAAAATCTGCCCGATGGCAAAACTTATAAAGAGGAGATGTTAGCAAAATTCCCTCTCGATCTCAATCGAGTACACTTTACTGACCTATTGCCCTATGATGAGTATCTCCAAGTATTACAGGCTTCTTCTGTACATATCTATCTGACTCGTCCTTTTGTGCTTTCTTGGTCGATGCTGGAAGCCCTCTCCACAGGCTGTCTAATTGTGGCTTCTGATACTGCCCCTGTAACCGAGGTGATTGAGGATAATGTTAATGGTTTGCTGGTTAATTTCTTCGATCCGCAACAAATATGCGATCGCGTAATTGAAGCTTTAGATAATCCTGAGTCTATGGCAACCATTCGCCATCAAGCCAGGGAAACTATCCTACAGTATTACGATTTAGCTCAATTACTTCCTCAACACCTACAGTGGGTTCGGGATTCGGTGTAAATTCAGTAATAAGTACTCAGTTATCACCATGATCAGCAATGAAAAACAAAACAACAGGAAGATTAAGAAAGCTTGAGACATCTTTTGAAATTTTAATTTGGAATTTCCGTTTCTTTATTCTCGCCCCAGTTATTTTTAGTTTGCTGAGTGCTTTACGTTTAATCATGATTGGCACCATCGATATTTGGGCGGGACTAACCTTAAGCCTCGACCCCAAAGATCCAGAGGGGGAAATAACGATCAAAACCGTGGCTTATATCATTGGAGGGGTAGATTATTACCTGATTGGCATTGTCTTATTGATTTTTGCTTTCGGTATTTATGAGTTATTTATTTCCGAAATTCGCATCAAACACCAAGATAATTCTAGTATTCTCCAGAGCAATAGTTTAGAAGAACTTAAAGGTAAATTAGTTAATGTAATTGTGGTGGCGTTGATTGTCAGTTTATTTAAACAAATGCTTAGTATCGAAATTGGCAAACTAAGTGATGTAATTTATATCTCTTTGGCAATTTTGCTCATTTCTATTAGTCAATACATGCTCCATCTTAGTCATATTAAATCTACACATCATCCACCTCAAGCTTCTAA